>CANQOZ010000055.1 GCA_947625585.1 uncultured Eubacteriaceae bacterium | reverse complement strand
AAAAATATTGCTAGAAAAAAATTAACCCAGGATGAAATTAGAGATGAAGTTATTGCTCTACAAGATATGGGACACAAACGTTTAGCAATAGAAGCTGGTGAAGATCCTGTAAATAATCCACTTGAATACATACTCGATTCCATTAAAACCATTTACTCAATCCATCACAAAAATGGAGATATTCGAAGAGTAAATGTAAATATTGCAGCAACCGAAATTGAAGATTATAAAAAGTTAAAAGAAGCTGGAATCGGTACCTATATTTTATTCCAGGAAACTTATAACAAAGAAGGATATGAAAAGCTCCATCCAACAGGCCCAAAAAGCAATTATAACTATCATACTGAAGCTCATGATAGAGCTATGGAAGCTGGTATTGACGACGTTGGTCTTGGTGTCCTCTTTGGACTTGACTCCTTCCCATATGAATTTGCTGGTCTATTAATGCATGCCGAACATTTAGAAGAAGTATTTGGAGTAGGTCCACACACAATAAGTGTTCCTAGAGTCTGTCCAGCAGATGACATTGATCCTGAAGAATTTGATAATTCATTATCTGATGACTTATTCGCTAAAATTGTTGCCTGTATAAGAGTTGCTGTTCCATATACTGGAATGATCATCTCAACTCGTGAATCAAAAGATGTTAGAGAACGAGTAATTAAACTTGGAATCTCACAAATTTCTGGTGGTTCAAGAACTAGTGTTGGTGGTTATGTTGAAGAAGAACCTGAAGAAGAAAATTCCAGCCAATTTGATGTTTCCGATAGAAGAACACTTGATGAAGTAGTCCGTTGGTTAATGGAAATGGATTATATTCCAAGTTTCTGTACAGCTTGTTACCGTGAAGGTAGGACAGGTGACCGCTTTATGAGTTTATGTAAAGCAGGACAAATCCAAAACTGCTGTTTACCTAATGCAATCATGACTCTAAAAGAATATATGGTTGACTACGCTTCACCTGAAACTTATAAAGCAGGAGAGCATGCAATTGCTGTTCAGATCGAAGACATTACCAATGAAAAGGTCAAAGAGATTGTTTATGACAGACTTAAACGAATCGAAAATGGTGAAAGGGATTTCAGGTTCTAAGCACTAATGGCAGGATTAAATGAAACTCCTTCAGGAGAAAGGACCCATATTGCCTTCTTCGGAAAGCGTAACGTTGGGAAATCTAGCTTAGTTAATGCATTTACCGGACAGGATTTAGCAATAGTTTCCGATGTTAAGGGAACCACAACTGATCCTGTTTATAAATCAATGGAACTGTTACCACTTGGTCCAGTTGAAATTATTGATACTCCGGGAATCGACGATACTGGAGAATTAGGTGAACTTCGAGTTAGAAAAACAAAACAAGTTTTAAATAAAACTGATCTTGCTATTGTTGTCTCTGATGCTACGGACCAAAATCGGGATATTGAGAATGAACTCATTTCTCTTATTACTGAAAAGGGAATTCCTTATATACTTGTTCAAAATAAAACGGACTTAGTTGGAAAATCTAATCTACCTGTTAAAGAAAGTCATAATAATGGTGAAATCTGGGTTAGTGCTACAACTAATGATAATATTTTTGAATTAAAAGAATTAGCTGCTAAACTTGCTAAGTCTCAAGAAACTGAGAAACGTCTCATTGGTGATCTTCTTGAACCTGGTGATGTGGTCGTTTTAGTCATTCCAATTGATAAAGCAGCTCCTAAAGGAAGACTCATTTTACCGCAACAGCAAACAATAAGGGATATTTTAGAAAGTGGAGCTTCTGCTCTTGTTTGCCGGAATACTGAACTTGAAGAGACTTTAAAAAATATGGGTCAGAAACCAAAATTAGTAGTAACAGACTCTCAGGTATTTAATGAAGTTTCAAAAATTGTTCCTGAAGATATTCCTCTTACATCATTCTCAATTTTAATGGCTCGTTATAAAGGAGATCTTGATATCTTAATCAAAGGAGCAAAAGAGATTGATAATATTACTGAAGGTGACCGGATCCTAATCGCTGAAGGTTGTACTCATCACAGACAATGTAACGATATTGGAAGTGTTAAAATTCCTGGTTGGATTAAACAAAGAATAGGAGTAGAACCAGAGTATTTATTTACATCTGGAACTGAATTCCCTGAAAACTTTGATGATGTCAAAATGGTAATTCATTGTGGAGCATGTATGCTCCGTGATAAGGAAGTTCTCCACAGGATTAAAACTGTTGATTCACAAAATACACCAATAACCAACTACGGAATCTTCATCGCCTTCTTAAACGGAATTCTTGAGAGAACTCTACGACCATTTGATAATCTTCATAAGTTATTAGAACAAGAACATGAAGTTAATAATTGATAGCTTAAAAATTCCCGGAAAGTTAGTAGATTTAAGTAGGGGAATTGCAAATAGCTTTGGAATTGAAGCAAAATTAGTAAGGGAAAGAGATAAAGATCTATATAGGTTAGCAAGTGATGACTTTGACTTCGAACAAAGACAGCAACGAAGCTATGAAGCTCTTAAACCGATTTTAGATGATATGGAACCAGGAGATATTTTAATTACTGATGATGTAGATCTAGCAAGTGAAGCTTTCCCAAAATTGACTGCTATTATAGGTTCAGATGGACAAGTTTTTACAAAGGAAAGAATTGAGAGATTAGAAATAAAGAAACACTTAGATAGAATAAAGGGTGTTGAAGCTCACGCTAAGTCCATATTCCGATCGGATAATACAGTTAATGAAGAAGAAATAAAGAAAACACTATATCAATATTTAGGTAATCTATAATCAAAAAAGCCAGCATCTGGAACAATCCATATGCTGGCTTTTTTAAGAAGTATTTATAGTTCACTACTAGAAGGAGTTTAATTTATTAATATTATTCTGCGCCTTTAGCGTAATAATCTAGTTTTTCTTTTAGAACGTTTTCTGGTTGTAATCCAATAATTGTTTCAACTACTTCACCATCTTTAAAGACTTTCATAGTTGGAACACTCATTACACGATATTCTTGTGCTAATCCATTTTGATCATCAATATTTACTTTATAAATGTCAACTTTACCTTTATATTCAGGTTCTAGTTTTTCTAGAATTGGAGCTAACATCTTACATGGTCCACACCAACTTGCAAAGAAATCTACAAGTTCCACACCTTTTGCATCTTTAACATCTTTTTGGAATTCTTCTGCATTTAATTCTTTTGGCATTGGTCTCTCCTTATTTAATTAAATTATTTATTTGTTTACTAATCTCTTCTAGATTTTTTTCCTGTAATGGATTAACTCTATCAGAATGGGAAATCTTGACGAAACCACTAAGTTCAGCATTAAAGTTACCTAATAGGACTTCGTAGGTATTTTCAAAACCAACAAACTGTTTTGGATAACTGGGTGCACCTCCAACATGAATAGCTAAGAACTTCTTCTGTTTTATATGACTCCTATCCTTAAGGTTGAAGTACAACTGGCACCTATCAATTACCTTCTTTAACTCAGCAGGAATATTGGAAAAATAAACTGGTGAGATAAATATAAGATAATCACAATCGTCTATTAGTTTATAAATATCTTCCATTTCGTCATGAATAATACATTCATTTTGATGCGGTAAACAATACTCACAACCTAAACATTCATGAATGTCCTTTTCATGAATCTGGATTAGTTTTGTATTTATTTTATTTTCTTCAAGCCGCTCCTTAGTATATAGTCCGAGTTCATAACAACGACTATCTGAGTGACCTGATCCTATTAGTATTAATGCTTTCATTTTGTCTAAAGTTATTTTTACCCTTAAACAAAATTTAATATCAATTAAACAAATGTAAACTTTGACAGAAAACGGGATACCTGATTAGATATCCCGTTTGATTATTTCTTATTTATTAGCAGCTCGTCTAGGTTTAGACTTTCCTGACTTATTTTTAAAAGGTCTCTTTGGTTTTGCTGCATTTCTTTTAAATTTCTTGTTTCTTGTTTTAGGTCTTTTCTTAGCTTCTTTTTTAGGTTTTTCGTTTCCTTTTTGTTGAGCTTTATTAGTTCTTTTAGTGTTTGTTTTATTTTTAGCTCTCCTTCTTCTCTTGTTCCTATTCCTAAAACGTCGTTTATTCTGCTGCTTACGTTTAGGTTGTCTATCTTCTTCATTAACTTCCGGAACTTCTACTTCTTCAACCGCTTCAAGTTTGATTTCCTCTTCTTCAACGTATTCTCCGTTAGCAGCTTTGGTTAGTTCCTCTAATGTATAAGATTTTATTTCAACTTCATCTTTATCATTTTTGAACTTCATCAAAACGGATTCTTCGAGAGGATTCAATTTATATACAACTCCCATTCCATTAGGTGAAATAATTTCATCCCCAATATTTGGCATTATTTTTGAGAGTTCTTCATAATATTCTTCTTCATAATTCAGGCAACACAGAAGTCTACCACAAACACCAGATATTTTAGTAGAATTCAGAGACAAGTTCTGTTCCTTAGCCATCTTAATTGAAACTGGAGCAAAATCACTTAACCAAGATGAACAGCAGCAAGGTCTACCACAGGTTCCAACTCCTGCAAACTTTCTTGCCTCTTCTCGTGCTCCAATTTGTCTTAGTTCAATTCTTGCATGAAAATGTCCAGCAAGATCTCGAACCATATCTCTAAAATCAACACGGCCATCAGCGGTGTAATAATAAATAAGTTTTCTCTCATCAAATGTGAACGTGACATCAATCAGGTTCATGCGCAGTCGATGGATTTTACTTACATTATTAAAAACCTCCTCCGCTTGTTTAGCCTGCATTTTTAACTTGTTATTATGGTTTATATCTTCCCGTGTAGCTTTTCGTATAATCGGGTAAACTTCCTCTACTTCCTCTTCTGGAACCATTCGTGGATCAGACATAACATTACCTAGCTCTAATCCATTCACTGTTTCAACTAAAACAGCATCACCCTTTTCTAATTCCAGATCCTTTAATTCAAAATAGAACAGCTTACCGGATTTCCTGAATTTAACTCCTACGACGAGTTTTTTCATTTTCTAACTCCGAAATTATCTTAATTAAACAACTCTCCCATTGTAATCGAGTGTTTACGTTATAAGATAACTTTTCTAGCAGTTCAAATAACTGATCTATTATAAATAATATATTCCCATCCGGGACTGAATTTTCCAGTACTGTATTGGATAATCTTTTGATTAGGTATTCTAAAATTTCAACTGATTCAGCTTTATCTTTAGAAACCTGTTCAGCAAGGTTAAACAGTTCGATTGTATCACCTTTTAATATTTTATTAAACTTCTCATAAAAATCTTGAAGTTTTTTAATCTTTTCAGGATTTTTACAGTTTTTAATTAACTCTCCTGGCGAAGAACTTAAGTCATCTGGAATGTCAGCAATACCATTCTCTTTTAAAATTTGAATCTTTTCTTCATCAGATAAATCATGAAAAGGCAACTCCTGGCAACGACTACGAATAGTTGGAAGAAGGTTTGTTGGCTTATCCGTTATTAAGATAAAAATATTTCCCGCACTCGGTTCCTCTATTGTTTTTAATAAGGCATTTTGAGCAATTGGATTTAAATAATCAGCATGGTCTATAATAAATACCCTATTTGAACCCTCTAATGGTTTCGTAATGGTCTCTGAGATTAACTGTCTAACATCACTTATTTTTATATTTTCCTTTTTTTGACCGTATTCAAAGATGTCGGCATGGTTTATGCTAATATTTCTATTTTTATCTATCAGTCCTGACTTAATAACTTCTACAGCAAAATTTTGAGCGAGTAATTTCTTACCCACTCCTTTTGGTCCATCAAATAAGTAGGCATGGGATAACTGATTATTCTCTAACTGTCTTTTTAATAAATTTTTCTGTCTATTATGTCCTGTTACCGTCTCTAATTGGTTCATTGTTTAAATAATTTAAAGCTTTCGCTAAAATTTCTTCTTGAATATCTTCAATGCTTCGGATTCTACCGTTTAAGTCACATTCAATCAGTTCCCATCCATTATCTTTAGCAATCTCTCTAGCAGATTCGGAGCACTTTTTTAAATAATCATGATTACTTTCATGAATATCCTTCCCACTATTAGCTCTATTTTTAACTAACTCTTCTGCAATTTCTGGATTTAGATCCAGGTAAAACACCGCATCGGGCTTTGGGAGATTAAGTTTTCCGTATTCTAGGTCCTCTAACCAATCTTGATATTCCTGCTGCTCTTTCTTTGAAGAAAGCTTTGGTAATTGATGAACAAGATTGCTAGTAGTATACCGATCACACAAAAGAACATCGGTATCACTTAAGTCTTCTGTTAAGAAAAAGTTTAATCGATCTACGGAATAAAGTATTGAAGCAGAAAACGGATTGACTTGTTCAGCATTATTACCGTAGATACCATTAAGGTATCGTTTTAATAGTATACTTGAGTCATCCTCATAATTAGGAAAGGCGATAAGTTTAGTTTTAAAACCTAACTTCTCTAAATTCTCCTTAAGTAGGGTACTTTGTGTCTGTTTTCCAGTACCATCCGTACCATCTAATACTATTAATTTCATTTCCTAACCTCAATTAATACGGTATCATCACTCTGTTCTAAACCATTAACAATGATATTTTTATCTAACAATTCTTTAATTAATTCTATATTCTCATCTGTAATCTTACTGCCTGGAATTAGAACAGGTATTCCTGGCGGATAAGGGACTATAAAATCAAGAGCGATTCTATCTTTACTATTTTCAAGTGGAACAAACTCTCCTGTCTCACCTAGAACATTATAGAGTTCCTCTTCCTTATTAAACGGTTTTAAAGCTTGTTCAATCTTAAATGGTTCCTCTGGTTTATAACCTTGCTCTTTTAAATCTTCGTTGATTCCTTTTATAGCTCCAATTAACCGATTAAGATCACGTTGACTTGTTCCAGTTCCAGTCATAAATAAAACTAAGTTTGAACTGATCAACTCTGGAATTATTCTGTATTTTTCTACTAAATCTTTTCTAATATCATAATCTTTTGGAAAAGATACTAAGAACTTACTTCTATCATATAGTCCTGAAGGAGTAATTAACTGGATAGGATCGCTATTCCCTTGTTCCTGTTCTAAAGCTAGATGAGCTTTATAGATATTTCCAAAAATTCTTTGAGCCTTTTCCTGAGCTTCATCAACTGCTTCTTCAATTCCAGACATGAGAAAATAGGATGGACTTGAAGACTCAAGCATAGCCAGGTACTTCTTAACTCTTTTACTATCAACGTCTTTGCTTAGATGCAAAACAGAACCTTGAGTTGGAGCTCCTAAAATTTTATGGGTACTTTCAACAACAAAGTCAGCACCATTATTAATCCCATCAAGTTTTTCTGGTAGAAAGTTTAGGTGAGCACCGTGAGCTTGATCAATGATTGTTGTAATATTATTTTCTTTTAAAATCGGAATAATCTCATTAAGACTTGAAATGTTCCCATAATAATCAGGAGAGACAATTATCATCGCCTTAGCATTAGGGTGTTCTTTAATTAATCTCTCTACTACTTCTTTTGTTACGATAAAACCGTAATCCGTTGTTTCGGGAACGTAGTATACTGGATTTAATCTTGAAAAGCTTAAAGCAGGATAAGCACACCGGTGAACATTTACTGGACCAAGATTCTCATCACCCGAACTCGTAGCAGCCATGATGGATGCTTGAATTTCAGCAGTTGTTCCGTCTACTAAGAATAAGCTCTCATGAGCCCCATAAATATCAGCTACCTTGTCTTGAGCTTCTTTTATAATCCCATCAGCATCATGAAGATTGTCAGCTCCTTCAATTTCAGTAACGTCATA
>CANQOZ010000054.1 GCA_947625585.1 uncultured Eubacteriaceae bacterium | reverse complement strand
TTGATCACTTCTTATTAATCAAAATAGTGATTATTTAATAAAACTTTTACCTTAACAATGAGTGGGAACGGTATTAGTTTTAGAAAATTTCAACTTTGATTTCAATTAACTTTTAGAACTTACCGGAAATTCAGTTTAATAATTAACTGAATCGTTAAATTCCAATTGTTAAGAGCTATTGTTTAATTAGCTTTCTAAAGTTAAATCTTTAGTTTAAATTCCAGCCGGCTGAATGAATCTTAATGACCGTAAGCGAACAATTAACCGAAAGGGATATTTATCAGCTGATTTTTAATTTAATGGTTATCGATAACTAAGTACTATTATAGTACCTGAACGCAATTTTGTCAAGCATAAACGTTTCTAAAAACGTAAAATAGTGAAAATTTAAGTAAATTTGAGGTATAATCTCAGAATATAGTTACATATCTGACGAAATTTAAGAAAAGTTACTGAATAAAATAAAAAATAAAATAAATTTAAGTTTAATTATGAATATGAATGAAGAATATGGGTATAAAATAATATTTACAATTCAGTTAAATTGGAGATATTGCAATTAGTAAAATAAGAATTTGAAATTTTAATACAAAAAAATGTAATGGAAAGCTGGAACGTTGCCCTTGTTCTGATCAGCTCTCCATTACAGGTTACATTATCATCAAATTAATTAAGTGCTTCCATCTGTTTTGTTAGTTCACAGACTTTATCAAAGATCTTTTCATACGATCTTTCTGAGCTAGTATTTTTTTCTTCAATGTAAGCATCTTGAACTTTTTGAAATTCATTAAAAATTTGTTCCATTTTTAACTCACGCTCATAATCATTTTTTGTGATTGCATCCGTATCAATAAAGAAGGTTTCTCCTGGTTTTAAATGGAGTTCCTTTATTACTTTATTGGGGAAAAGCACTGTATTTCTGTCTATTAGCTTTAATTCAACCTGACTCATAGGTTTTCTCCTTTATGCTATTATAGCTAAAAAAGGTAGAAAATAGGTCAACTTTAGTCAAATAAAATATTGTAACTTTTGCAAATTTACAAAAAAAGATTAAGCAATTTCTTAAAAGTACTTCAAAACTTTTAAAAAATTACTTAATCCAAAATGATATACCCACTAATATATTTTTCCAATTTATTCTGTTTTAAACAATCAGTTTTTCAATATTTGTTATAATAAATTCCATGTCAGAAAAGCTTCTAGTATCAGCATGTTTAGCTGGTTTTCCATGCCGTTATGATGGTAAAACTAAACCTGTAAAAGAAATAGTCGAACTTGTAGAATCAGGAAAAGCAATTCCATTTTGTCCTGAAGTTGAAGGTGGACTTCCAACTCCAAGAATTCCATCAGAACAATTAAAGGACCGAGTAATCAATGAAGAAGGAATTGATGTAACGGATAATTATAATCTTGGAGCTAAAAAGGCGTTAGAAGTTTGTCAAAACAACAATATTAGTAAAGCTATTTTAAAAGCTAAAAGTCCCAGCTGTGGAGTTGGTAAAGTTTATGATGGAACTTTTAGCGGTACCTTAATAGAAGGTGATGGTGTTACAACAACATTGTTAAAAGACAATAATATTAAAGTAATCAATGAAGAAGATTACCTAAGGGAGATACCTCAATGAGCAAGCAAACAATCGGAGTCTTGTATGGTGGGCAATCAGGTGAACATGAAGTATCTTGTGTTTCAGCTGGTAATATAATTGATAGGATCGATAAAGAAAAATATAATATCTTGCCAATTGGAATAACAAAAGAAGGAACTTGGAATATTTATACTGGTAGCACAGATAAAATTAAGTCAGGTGAATGGAAATCGGATAAAGAAAATTTAAAAGAAAATATTGATATTCTAAATGACTTAAAGGATATTGATTTATTCTTTCCAGTACTTCATGGACCTATGGGAGAAGATGGAACAATTCAGGGAGTTTTTGAAGTTTTAAATAAACCCTATGTTGGTTGTGGCGTTCTTGCTTCAAGTGTTGGTATGGATAAAATACTTTCAAAAATAACATTTGAAAAGGCAGGCGTTCCGACAAATGATTATATCTTAATTACCAGAAAAGAATTTAATGATGATCCTGAAAGCGTAATGAATGAATTAATTGAAGTTCTCGGCTTTCCAGAATTTATCAAACCTGCTAATCTCGGTTCTTCTGTAGGTATCTCAAAAGTTAATAATATAGAAGAGTTAAAAGAAGCATTAGATTTAGCATTTGAATATGACCGTAGGGTAATAGCTGAAGAATTTATCAAAGGCAGAGAAATAGAATGTGCTGTCTTAGAGGAAGATGGTAATATTCAAACTGCTAGACCAGGTGAAATCAAACCTGGAGCTGATTATTATGATTATGATGCTAAATACAATTCAAATGGAGCTTCTGTTTCAATTATTCCAGCAGATATTCCTGATGAAGCATTAGACAAAATAGAAGAATATGCAAAAGAGGCTTTTAAAGCTCTGGATGGTTCGGGATTTGCTAGAGTCGATTTCTTCTATAATGACGAAACAGGTGAAATATGGATTAATGAAGTAAATACGATCCCAGGATTCACTCCGATTAGTATGTATCCAATGATGTGGGAAAATTCAGGAATTCCATATGATGAACTTGTTCAAAGGTTAATTAATACTGCTGAAAATAAGAAAACATTTAAATTTTTATAATGGAAAAACAAGAAGTTTTACTAACTATAAAAGGAGCCTATGATGAGAGTGTTGATAATAGTGAGTCCATTGAATTAAGGACTGAAGGTTATAGCTATCTCGAAGGTGACTGTGCTTGTCTGACCTATGAAGAGTCTAGTATATATGGTCTTGAAGGTACAACTACAACGATAAAAGTTTGTGGTAATCAGGTCTCAATTATTCGGTTAGGAACACTAAACTCCGTCATGGATTTTGAATTAAATCAACGAAATGTTACATTATATTCGACTCCGTATGGTGAAACCCAAATTGGAATAATAACTAATGCCATTAATGTTGAATATAATGATAATGGATTAATAAAATATCTTAAAATCAATTATGAAATAGAAATTGGTACTGGTGCGAATTCTGCTAATTCTATAGAGATTAAGGTTCAATATTAATTATAAAAAAGAAAACCACTTCAGTTTAAATAACCGAAGTGGTTTTTTATTATAAAGGAAATTATAACCTTCAACCTATTCTCAAATCTATTTAAGTATTTAATTCAACTGTTTTGTTGAAACAAACCTATTCATTATCCATTTTCTTGCGAATCTGCTTTATATAATCTTCAATTGTGTCTTTTGAACTAAGGCCACTAAGTTCTTGTTTATTACTATTTTGTTGACCAAAATTTAAATTACTTAAGAAATCTGTAAAAGCATTAGAACCATTAACTTGAATAGATCCATCATCTAAAATTTCAAAAGTTAATGTATCTCCCGCATTGATACCAAGATGTTTAAGTAATGGTTCAGGTAGGAGAACAGATCCATCTTCTTGAACAATAAGGTCGTATTTCATCAAAATCTCCAAAAATTAAAATTTGCTTTCAATAGCAACGGGTTCCCATTCTTCTTCATAAAATCCATATTGTGGAAGTGGAGTATGTTTAACGATTCGAATAGCTGTAATTATATAGGGAATTGAAAGAATAATTTCAATATAATAAACGAGTCCGCCTGACAAAGCTCCTGAAGATTGAACATAGTTTCCTGTTCCCGTATTTAACATATAAACTGGAACCATCAGGAAGAAGTCGTTTAAGGCATGGATTAAAGCAATATTCCAAATATTATGGTTTCTCAAATAAATGGCAGCTAATAAAAATCCAACCATTCCAGATTCAAGTGTTTTCCCAATCATTTGGCTTGCTGCATCTAATGAAATATGGGGGAATGAGCTAAAGAAATCTGGAGCTACATGTAAGAATCCAAAAAACAATGAGGAAATAATGATAGCTGTAAATATACCTTTATAACTGCCGCCTTCTTTAGATAAAAGAGCATTAAAAACTAGACCTCTAAGCATACTTTCTTCTAGTACGCCAGTTGCAAATGCATCAAGAAAGGCAATTAATAATGATGGTACAAAATTTCCTCCTACTGATCGGTTTCCAAATAACAAAGTTATTATAGTTAATCCTACTCCTAGGATAAATGGAATCGTTAAAAGCCATCAGCTCTTTTTTAATGCGTATCCTAAACCTTTAGTTGAAAAAACTACTTCATCTTTACCAGCAATAATATAAACAAAGAACATTGTAATGATAGCAAAGATTGTTTCTTTTATGGCTCCGTCAAGTAGGTCATTAGATGAAATAGTAATATGAATATTAAATTGTAAGATTAAAAGAATTCCGACAATAATGATCATCGAAATTATAGGACTCTTTCGGAGTATATCTCTGATTTTATTCATTTGATTACCTTCTTTGAATTCATAATTTTAAAATAAAGATTTGTTCTTTTTTATAAGAATATAAGAATTTAACCTAATATCTTTTTATAATAATTATCCAAATATTAATTGACCTAACGAAGAGATAAGCTATTAACTTATTCAGATTTTAAGTATTTGGAGAAATAGAAAAGGATTGTTCTTGAGTATTAACTTCTACAATTGCTAAATTTAAATTTAGAATCAAATAAGATGATGTAAATTATTTATAATAAAAGGTAGGTATTAAAATTGAATATAACAGTAACAGAATTAAAGAAAAATCTTTCAAAGTACTTAAAATTAGCAGCATATGAAAATATTTATGTTACAAACCGTGGTAAAAAAGTGGCTATGTTAACTAATCCGAATATTGATAAACACAAGGTACTTGATTCATTAATTGGAATTATTCCAGGGGATACTTCATTAGAACACATTAAAGATGAAAGGTTAAAAAGGCAATGATTGTCTTTGTAGACATGTATATTATTCTTGATATTCTTCTAAAGAGAGAACCTTTTTTATTTCTTCCGAAAAAGCTTTAAGAGCCATAATTGACAATAATTTTGAAGCTATAATTAGTGCTTCTTCTATAACAGATCTGTTTTATATACTAAGAAAGAATCTTCATTCTACAGAGATAGCTAAGAAGCAAGTTAAAAAATTAGAAAAACTGATTACTTTTGTAGACGTAAAAGAATCAGATATCTCAACTGCTTTACAAAAGATTTGTCTGATTTTGAAGATACATTGTTTGATGTTGTTGTAACTCGTAATAAAGCTAATTTTATGAAGATAGATGCATTTAACGAATATTGGAAAGGTTAGATTATTCCCTTTAATAGGTAAGTAATTATGAATATCATAATATGTGCGAGGCAATTAAAAGCTCAAGAAAGTTTTATTAAGTAATAAAATAGGAATTAACAAAAACTGTTAATTCCTAGAAGATCATTCCAAAAAGTAAATTGATAATAAAACCAGATATAATGGAAAATAGGAATACATAAATAAAATACAATAAGTAATTACGAGTTCCCATAACCATTTTAAGAGCTGTTAAATTCGTAATTTTAGTAGCAGGACCTGTTATCATAAAGGCAGCAGCACTCCCATAACTCATTCCTGAAGAAAGAAGCTCTAATAAAATTGGTATATTTCCTCCACCACACGCATAAAGTGGAACACCAATTGTTGCTGCAACAAGGAGTCCCATTAAATCATTATTCCCTAATACTTTTGATATTAAATCAGTAGGTATATAACGCTGAAATAATGCTGATAAGATGAGTCCAAAAATTAAATATGGAAATGTTTTCCTCAAATTTCTGCCAATGTTATAAATGTATGCTCTAATACTTTTACTTTTTTCTCCTGCTTTTGGTTTTATAGAAAAGCCATCAAAATTAAAGAAAGGTTTATCTTTAAATTTAAAGCGAACGATAAGTCCGAGTCCGATTCCGCATAAAAAACAAGTTACTAAACGGATTATACAAACTACTGGACCTAAAGCTGTTGAATAAACTAAAAGCTGTGGATTGAGTAAAATAGAGGACATAACAAAAGCTGCTATTAGATCCTCTTTTAGATTACTTTCATAAAAAGAGGCGGCAAGTGGAATTGTTCCATATAAACATAATGGTGATAAAATTCCTAAAGCTGAGGCGACTGGTATTAATAATATTGAAGATGATTTATTTAGTTTTAAGAACCACTTACTGATTACTTCTTTTAAATATACTGAAACAAACGACCCAGCAAGAATTCCCAAGATATAATAAAAGAAGATTTGTCTTAGCTGAAGTTCAAAGTAAAACCAAAAATAGACAAATTCTCTGTGAAATAAATCGATCATATATTTTCTATTTTATAATTCCTGCTACCAAGTCCAATATCTTGAGCATTTTCTAAAGTTAAGAGACCGTTTTTATCTTCAATTCGCTGAACTAAACTGTCACCACCGTTATCTATATTTTGATAAACAAGATCAACACAAGCTTGATCGAGCGCAACCGGATCAGTTGATGCTAAGATACCAATATCATGAAGATCAGGTTCAGCTGGATTACCATCGCAGTCACAGTCAACTGACAATCTGTTCATAACATTAATGTAAACTATGTTCTGTCCATTAGATAAATAATCGGAAATTCCCTTAGCGGCATCTCCCATTGATTTTAAAAAGTCATCTTGATTTCCACCGAAAGCTTCATCTTTACTTGTACCACCGGAATGAATCCAGCATTTACCTTCAGAAGAAGCGAGACCAATAGAAGCATTTTTGATTGCTCCACCAAATCCTGCCATGGAATGTCCTTTAAAGTGAGAAAGAACAATATAAGAATTGTAATCGGGGAATGCAGAGCCAACGAAATCTTCTTTAATAATAGTTCCCGGTGTTGGAATGGAGATTGATCCATCTTCATCTAAAATTTTAAAAGGAGCTATAGCGGTATAACCGTGATCTTCTGCAACTTGATAATGCATTTCCGTTTCACTTCTTGATCCACCGTAAGCTGTATTATCTTCAACTAAAGTTCCGCTTACTTTATCAACTAAACCTTTAATTAAATCCGGTTGGAGATAATTACTGTTTGGTGGCTCTCCTGAAGAGATTTTAACAGCAACATTACCGTTTGGAGTCCACGACAAAGCATCATAAACTTTTACTAAACTGTCGCTTGTAATATCGCTTGTCATGTAGACAGTTGATTGAGGCGAATTTTTATCAATATCATTATTTATAATTTCTTCATTACTAGCAGTATCTGTTTCAGTAGTATTGTTTTCCGATGTTCTACTACATCCTGTTAAAAGAAGTGCTAGTATTAGTGTTATTAGTATTATTTTTTTCATAAAGTAAATAAACTCCACTGTGAGGTAAGCGTTCTAATTTTTTTAATTGAAAACTATAAGAGCTCAGATTGTCCTGAGTAATTGAATCAAAAACGGATGGGGTATCCTTTTTGTTATCGACAACTGGTGAGATAACTAGAGATAATTTATCAATTAATCCGTTTTCTAAGAAGGTCCAGTTTATTTTTCCACCACCGCTTAATAAGATGGTTTTAATAGGAAATTTTTCTTTTATTTTTTCAATACAAAGTTTAGGATTAAGTTCGTTTTTACCAGCTGTAATATAGGAGATTCCTAACTGCTTTAAATAATTTTTATAAGCATTACTAACTTTCTCCGAAAGAACTTCAATAATCTGGTAGTTCTGATTGCCTCGTTTTAAGGTACATTGTCTAAAACCTAATTCTCCTTCAGGATCAATTGAAATGATAAATGGTAAATCTGGATCAAAGTGAATACAATTATTTTCAACTGGAGAATTATTAATTAATTTTGTCTTAGAAATCGAACCAACGAAATCTTTCATGGTTTGAGTT
>CANQOZ010000053.1 GCA_947625585.1 uncultured Eubacteriaceae bacterium | reverse complement strand
AAGAAGCTGCGATAAAAAAAGCAGAAGAGCTTATTTCATAACTTTGTTTAGCGAATTTAAAATTATAAAATTTAATTTGAATTATGGTATTTTTATGAATGAAACTGAAAAAGTAATGAAACAACTTCAAAAATGGTATGGTCAATATTTTGAACAAGGAATTGAACAAGGAGTTGAACAAGGAATTAAACGAGGTATTGAACAAGGTATTGAATTGGGGAAAGAGGAACAATTTCAAACTAGTGTTAACAATTTAGCTCAAAAATTAATTTCTGAAAGTAAAGATCAGGGAATAAATTTGACAAAAGAAGCTGCAATAAAAAAAGCAGAAGAGCTTATTTCATAACTTTGTTTAGCGAATTTAAAATTATAAAATTTAATGGCTCTTACGATTGTTTGGTTATTTTTTAATAAACCTTAAAAAGCTTTTTAGAACTCTAATTTCTCCTATTCCTTACTTCAGAAGCAGTAATTTCCGGAGTCAAAACGACAGTAGAGGAGAAATTTCTTTTCAAGGTTGACTAAATTACAACGACCATATACAATCCTTTTTACCAGTTTGAATTTGGTATTGTTACCTTCAACAATACCAGAACTAGTTTTAGAGGATATGGCTTGGTTGATTGCGGCCCTATCCTTTTCTATTCCTCTGCAGAAACTAGACAATTCCTTTTTATATTTATCGAGGAAGCGGTCAAGTTGAACAATTTCCCCATCCATGATGGTATGATGGAAATCATCAAATATTTCATAAATTTTTCGACATTCCGGAATTTTTTGGATAAGCTGTTTTCTTAAAATTTCATTTTCAGAACTTGGATTCTGTTTTAAGAGAAGATTAAAAATAGTAGATCTTGTTAGCTTTTCATAGTTAACCTTATTGTGTTTTTTAACCTTTTCTTCTTTCATGAAGAGATCCGGAAAATTTTTATGCCCGAAGTTATAGATTAGCTGTCTTAGGGAGCTGTCTGAACCATGGTAAATGTTTTTGGACTTGATATATCGGAAGATCACAGAAGGTTTCATATTATCCTGAAACATCTTATAAACAATGTTTTTAACATCCCTGGATTCCTTCTTTTTTGATTGTTTCTTTACCTGAAGGTTCTTAATCTCTTCTTCAGACATTAAAATATATTTCTTAGCCGTATAGAAAGTAATATGGAACTTATTGGCAGTGGAATTAATTGTGGCACCCTCTGTATTTTCATAGTGGTTCTTTACTCTGATTATTTTTTTAATTTTTGACTGCTGCCTTAATTCTTTTTTGCGGGATTTTTGAGCCTTGTTTTTATTGGAGTCGATAAATTTTACTTTCTTGCCTTGACTGTCCAGAGGATCAGATGAATCGTAGTCTAAGTTCGCTATTTCCTCTTCTTTAACGGTTTTAAAGACAGACTGAGCCTTCTTATAGTCAATAACCTTCCCATTATCGAGGTAGACTTCACTCGGAATCTTCCCTTTTAATTTCTTTTCTAAAACATCTGTTAAATTCTGGAACAGATGAAACCGGTCTGCAATTTGAATGGCATTCGGCAGGACCTTAGAAATGGCAGAGGCGTAGGCGCTTGCTCTATCTCTGGCAACAACCTTAATGTTTTGGTGGGCTTTAAGCCATTCAATTACGTCTTCTTCTGTCCTTCCCGACAGTAAGCAGAGGGGCTCTCCTGTCTTTAAGTTGTAAATGACGGTTCCATAGCTGTGACCCTTTCTTATTGCAACATCGTCAATTCCAATCATCTCAACATCAGGATCGTCTTCAAATGTGACTGAATTCGCCAGGTCTCGGACTGCATCGTGGCTTATTTTTACTCCGATTTGATTTAGAATTCGGGCAGCTCCCTTTGCACTTAAAGAAGCCGCTATGGCTAGTATCATAAAATTAAGTTGATAGGTTCTTTTCTGGTTTTTACCAGCAATAGTCAGCTCTTCTGAAAAAACCTTCTTCTCACACTCGTCATTACTGCATTCATATTTGTTGACCGTTATATGTAGGTAAACTGTCTTATTTCGAATCGGCGTGTCCTGGATAATCCGTCTGTAGGTCGCAACTACTTTCTCACTTGAATGTCCACAAACAGGACAAGTGGACTCTCTAGGTTTGTTCTTAATGTAGATATTTATGGTATCCGAATTTTCTTCAACTTTATGAATAATTTGATTTTCTTCTATTAAATGTGAATATTCTTCCTTCTCAATATAGTGCATTCTTTGTACTCCAAAATCGTTATTTGTTTTTTGATTTTGGGGTATCTTAATCTTAGAATTGTTATGAACAGAATTTAATGATTCTGCGTATTAATAGTAACATTTATTTTTAATGATTTTTCAAAAATAACCAAACAAACGTAAGAGCCATTTAATTTAAATAGATAAATCGTTATTGTTATGATTTCCTACTTAATTTCAAACAGATTATTACTTTTACGAAAAATCTTTAATCCCGATTCCTCCTTCCTTATATTCCTTGGGTATTTCTTAAAAATTCCTATAGATGTTTATTACATATGAACTAAACAAAATATCTTAAATGTAACTAAACTATTTTTAGTTAGAAACACTTTAGACGATATTCCGTTACTTAATATTATCATCTTTTTAATAAGTTTTTATCTCTTTTTCTTAATAAAAATTAAGAAAAAATAAGAGAAAGAAAACGAATGTTAAGTTAAAGTTAGAAATCGTTAAGATTTATAAGAAAGATAAGAATTAAATTTGAGAATTATAGAATAAAATAATTGAAAAAAGTTCTAAAAAGGGAAATATAATGTTTAGAATTAGTAATTAGTGGGTACATTATTAAAGCCATAATCGAATTTAAGCAAGAATTATAGAAAAGTTGGAATTCAAGATTATCAGGATAGCAGTTAAACAATAACGTTCATTTTGATTCTAATTGTCTGTGATAAGATGCTAAAATGTCTAGTTAAAGATAATAAGTATTAAGTAAAGTAAGATAATTATAGAATTCCTTATTAAGATACTCAAAACTATAATAAATTTGCTAAAAAATTTAGAAAATGGCATAAATAGTACTTGACAAATCGTCGTTATTGTGCTATAATACTAGTATAATGAATTCATTTGAAGTATGCTAAATACTTCCATTCACGTGAATAATTATCCCTTACGGTTTGTTGTTCGCAACAGTCTTTTGATTCAACCATTTTTAATGGGCTTAATCAGCCGGCTGATAATTATACAATTTGAAATTTAAAACACTTATCAAGTGGAGATCTTAATATACATATAAAATAAGAACTTTGAGTTAGTAACTTATAGAGTTTTAACTAAATGACCTCAGTTCAAGCTTATTAAAATGATCAAAATTGAGTTAAAACTATTTAAAGAGACCTGATTGTTCGAAAAGTTTTCGACCTGTCTTCTTTCAAGCGAAAAGTCAAAGTAAAACATAATGAAAGCAGGATTATAAAAAGTTCCCACTACCAATTTCTTATTTATTATTCTGTTCAAATTTAAAATTATACTAATTGAACTAATGAAGTTGCTAGCGCTTCTTAGTTCTATTAGTTATTCCTCAAATTCATTAGCTTCTATATAACTGATTAAGATTTAAAAAATAAGTCTTTTTTATCGTTTACATCAACAATTGAATCATTAAGAAATTTTAACCTCAAATCTTTTCCTGTTTCTTGCCGATATAGGCAAAAAGCGATATTATTTATTAAATTTATTTTATTTTCTTGCCGATATAAAAATTCAATTCAGTAAAACATTATGAATTATTTAACTGTAGCTGAAGTAGCTAAAAAGTGGAAACTTTCAGAAAGAACAGTCAGAAATTACTGTGCAACAGGAAAAATACCAGGTTCTTTTATTACTGGTAAAACATGGAACATACCTGAAACAGCAACAAGACCAGAACGGAAAAATAAAAAGAGAAATATTCCCAAAACTTTACTAGATTTCTTGAAGCATGAAAAGGCAAGTAAATTAAAGGGAAGAATATATCATAAAATTCAAATAGATCTAACTTATAACTCAAACCACATTGAAGGTAGTAGGTTAACTCATGAACAAACTCGTTTTATTTATGAAACGAACACTGTTGGAATTGAAAATGAGGTTATAAACGTAGATGATGTTATAGAAACCATTAACCATTTTAGATGTATTGATATGATAATTGATTCAGCTCAAAAACCTTTAAGCGAGAAGTTTATTAAGGACCTACATAAAGTATTGAAAAATGATACTAGTGATTCAAGAAAGGATTGGTTTGCTGTAGGTGAATATAAAAAATTGCCAAATGAAGTTGGAAATAGAGAAACGACGTCTCCTGCTAAAGTAAAAGAGGCAGTAAGAGAGTTAATTAATGAATATAATAGTAAAGAAGTAATATCGTTTGATGATATTCTTGATTTTCATGTTAAATTTGAAAGAATCCATCCTTTTCAAGATGGTAATGGACGAATTGGTCGGTTGATAATGTTTAAGGAATGTTTAAAAAATAATATTGTTCCATTTATTATTAATGATAATTTAAAAATGTTTTATTATCGAGGATTATCGGAGTGGAACAATGAACGTGGTTATCTTAGAGATACTTGTTTAACTGCCCAAGATATGTTTAAAAAAGATTTGGATTATTTTAAGATTCCCTATAAACATTAATAGAATAAATAACTGAAGTCGTATAATTAAATGCGGAGTAAATATGAGTAAACTTAAACAATTGACTGGTAAAGTAAGGAATTTATTAAATAAGATTACAGTTAAGCAGGTTTTACTTATTATTTTATTTGGACTTATAATCAGCCTAGCTTCCTGTATTATCGGGTATTCTGAATTCTCAGCTACGATTAAAGAAACTTACAACGATAAGTCTCAGGAAATAGCTCAGGTAATAAGAGATAACCTTAATATCGACCAATATGAAAAGGACATGAAGGATTTAGCGGATAAATTCTATCGTTATGATCAACCTATATTTGAACAAATCAGTCAACAACCTAGCTATAAAGAGTTAGTTAAACAAGCTACTTATTTAAGAAATAGTATTGATGGACTTGATATCTATATTGGGGATTATAGTGAAACATATGATAAGAATTATCTTAAATATCTGGAAACTGAAAGTCCCGATGAAGAAGTCTATAATATGATTACAAAGGAAAATAATAAGGTTGTATGTACTTATTATCGAAGTCCAAGCTTAACTCCAAAAGACAGAAAATCTGATCAACCGGGAGGATTGTTTTTAGCTAATGGACCAGAACTTGAAGCTTTAAATACTTTATATAAAGACAAATCTCCTCAGTTCTTAGAAACTGAATTAGTTATGGGAGATGATTCAAATAAGAGATTTACCTCTTTTTCAGTTGAAGAACCTATTTTAAATCAAAACGGTGATCTAATTGGATTTATAGGAGTTTCAATTACAACAAGTGTTCTTCAGAATCTTCTACATCGTTATTTACTATTAGTTGGATGTTTGACCGTTCTAATTGGTGTAGTCTTTATCTTAATTTATATCTCCATAAATAGAAGAATGTTCATTAAACCAATCCTTTCTATTATTAGAGGGACCAGTAGTTTTGTAGAAAATAATAATCAGATATCTGAATCCTTAAAAGAGATTAAAACTGGGGATGAAATTCAGACACTTGCTGAAAGTATTTTAAAACTCGAAACCGATATTAATGAATATATTAAAAACTTGGCTGAAGCTACAAAGGAACGTGAACGTGTTCAGGCTGAACTTGATCTAGCTACAAATATTCAGATGAGTATGCTACCACAGGAAATACCTGAGATAGCAAAACGAGAAGAGTTTGAAATCTCAGCGATTATGAATCCTGCCCGTGAAGTTGGTGGTGACTTCTATAATTATTTTATGATTGATGATGACCATCTAGGATTTGTAGTTGGTGATGTATCAGGTAAAGGTGTTCCAGCAGCTCTGTTTATGATGTTAGGAACTGTTATTATCCAAACTCAATCCTTACCTGGTGAACCAGTTAATAGCATTATTGAAAAAGCCAATGATATTTTAAGTGAAAATAATGCTGAAATGCTTTTTATTACAGCATGGATGGGAATTTATGAAATTTCAACTGGAACAGTTACTTTTATAAATGCCGGTCATGAACCACCACTATTGGTCCATGAAGATGGTGAGGTCCAGTTTATAAAAACTAAACCAAACTTAGCTCTAGCTACTTTTGGAGGACTTCCATATAAATTGTACGATCTTAAACTTCAAAAGGGTGATAAGATCTTTGTATATACTGATGGTGTAGTTGAAGCTCAAAATGAAGCTCAGGAATTCTACGAATTTGATCGTCTTGAAAAAATAGTCAAAGCTAATTATAAACATAGCGTTAAGGAAATTATTAAAGACATTAGACAGGACATAGATAAATTCGCAGATGGGGCTGAGCAATTTGATGATATTACAATTGTTGGATTGGAAGTTAAACAGGATCCAGAAGAATTTACTAAATCTGAATTCAAAGAGGAATAAATGAACAATTAATGATTAAAAGCTCTACTTAACATAAAATTCTTTGTTATGTAGAGCTTTTTAGAATAGATTTCTATTGGAGTAAATATGAGTAATGAATGTGCAAGAATTGGGAATCAATTAAGTGATTATTATGAAAGAAATAAAGAAAAATTTAATGAATTAAATCAAAATAATATGTCCATTATTAAAAAATTCCAAGATGAATTTTCACCTGATGTTATTAAGAATGTAGATGAATCAAAAGTTTTAGATTTTATATTTGGTTCAAAAGAAGATCATAGTCTGTTCTATGTTTTAGAATACGATCAAGATATAGGACTTAATTTTGGTCAAATAAAAGGAGGAATTGCTGGCAAAAGAATTTTATATTGGAGTGAAAAAGCGAATAGTTGGAGAGATCTTCATGCTAAGAATATTAGTTTAGATGAAGCTACTAAACAAGCTTTAGATATTCGTAAAAAACTTTTGGAAGCGTGTAATTATCTCTCTTCAGAGGAGTTAGATTCTTTTGAAGATTATACTAAACTTGACAGAAAACTTTACGAAATACTTGGTGATTATACTCGTCGTATTTTTATAAGAAAGTACTTATATTTACTCTTTCCAGATAAGTTGTATCCAATTTATAAAGAAAGTCTCATTAAAGATTTATTACGTCGATTTGGAATAAAACCTGAAGATAATTATTACAATTTAATTGGACAACTCCATTTGATTAAAGAAGAAGCCCAGATTCCTGCTTTAGCTTTTCCAAAAGTAGTAGATGACCTAGTAAAAACAGAAGAATTTATTAGTAAGACAGATAAAGTTTCAGATAAATCAATACTCAATAATGAATCAGAGGAAATTCCAAATAAAGAATTTAAAATTAATTATAAAACTGACTTTGAAAGTCCTTTTCCTAGGAATTTACTTTTATGTGGAGCACCAGGAACCGGTAAAAGTCATAAACTAAATCAACAAAAGGAGGAATTATTAGAATCCGATTCTGATTATGAACGAGTCACTTTTCATCCTGATTATACTTATGCTAACTTTGTTGGAACTTATAAGCCAGCTATGGATAAGGAAACACAAACATTGACTTATAAATTTGTTCCTGGACCATTTGCAAGAATCTATGCCAAAGCTATTAAAAATTCTAAATCCGATGAAATTCATCCATATTTATTAATAATAGAAGAATTAAATAGAGCAAATGCAGCAGCAGTTTTTGGTGATGTTTTTCAATTAATGGATCGAATAGATAATGTTAGTGAATATCCTGTAACAATATCTGAAGAGTTCCGTGACTATTTAATTGATGAAGTTGGAGGAGAAGAAACTGACTTCGAAAGTATCAGATTACCTGA
>CANQOZ010000052.1 GCA_947625585.1 uncultured Eubacteriaceae bacterium | reverse complement strand
ACCACAATCATTTATAGCTTCAAAATAGAGTGGATATCCATCTTCTACCATAGCCATTCCAATCAATGGATTATGTTCTTTATAATCGGGAGCGTATTTAAATTTAAAATCAAAATTTTTTGGAGAAATAACAGCCTGTACCGGCAAGTCGACCTGTAAGTCAAGATTTCTGCCGAAGAAGTGGCCTCCATTGGTATAGTTAATAGAAGTACACATAATAAACCTCTTAAGCTTTTTTAAAATAAATACCATATAAAAACGATTTTAAACCTTGACTATAAGAAATAATGTTTTTGATTATTAATTGGATTAAAAATGATAAATCTTAAACATTTAAGATTAATTATTATATATAAATATCGTTAAACAGTTAGAGTATCGGTTTTTATTTAACTGTTTTCTCAATTTCAATTTCCTCTTCTGGTGGTAACAAATAAGGTTTACCATCCTTGTTTAACATATAGATTTTCCTGTCTGTTACAATAGTATGCTTCATATTATAAAGTTGATCTAAATACTCTAGGTAAGTTCCTGGTGTTACAATACGATTTAAGCGCACTAACTTAATTCCTGACTCGCCGATTAAATCATTAGCAAACATCGCACAGTTTTGTCCAAGTAAATAATAGGTTCTATATTTACTACCTTTTTTGAATTTATAAAAGTCAGTGTTTTCATTTAAATACATAGTACTACTAATATCATCATATTTTTCTGGCGGACCTTCGATTAAACCTTCTGATGCTAATTGAGCTTTTGGTTTCCAGACATAGCTTTTCTTTAAAATTTTATCTAATTCCTTTTGAATCTTATTTTTAGTCTTTTCAGATATTTTCAAAGTATAGGCTACTAAGATTTTTTTATCATTATTTAAAGCGTTATGAATATGATTCTCTGGAGTAGTCGTTACAAGTACGCCATCTGAAATAAATCCACCTAAAAACCAACTAGAGTCGTCGTAGTTACCATAACAGTAAATCTTATCGTCAAAAGCTAG
The DNA here is from genome assembly GCA_947625585.1 of uncultured Eubacteriaceae bacterium. Classification (GTDB taxonomy): domain Bacteria; phylum Bacillota; class Clostridia; order Eubacteriales; family Eubacteriaceae; genus CANRHG01. The sequence continues at coordinate 6,877 of CANQOZ010000052.1, read as the reverse complement.
ATCGACATGACCAAATCCAGGCATTAGTCCAGCTCTAGTATGAATAAATACAGTTAGTTCACTACTTTTATCTTTATTATCTACTTTATTTAAATCAGAATTGTTATAGTATAAGTCTCTATTCTCACTTGCATTAACTTTTTCAATCCGGTTATTGACCTGAGAATAGAATCCAATTGGAATAAAAGCAGATATAAAAGTTGGTAAGGTGATTAATTTTCTTTTGCGTTCTTTAGGATTCTTTCTGAAATAAAATAATGATCGTAATGATTCCCAGGTAAAATTAAATCCAAGGACCATAAAGTAAAAACCTAATGTTGTATAAAAATCGTTATCTCCATTGCTAGGGAATAAATCGAATCCTATCAAAAGATATATGATTCCCCAAAAAAGAGGTCTAAAAAACCATACTCTATCATGAATTCTTCGAATAACCTCTAGGAGCATCGATAGTCCAATAACAATAATACAAACACTAGTAACATATCTTATCGGCGTTATAAGACCATCTCCATAATTTCCAAAATAATGAAACAAGATCTCAAATACAAAAAATAGGCCGATTGCTATAAAAATTCTTATCACTTTTGAGTGGAACTTTGGTAATAAGAAAAAGAAATAGATCAAACCCGCAAATCCAATAGATAACATAAAATAGATGTCATTCATTGTATGAATATTATTAGTATCATCTCCGAATATTACAGCTCCTTCGATCATACAACATACTCCTACTATGATCCAAAATAAAGAGGTTAGTCTTGACGAGATGAAATTCCTGAATTTATTATGTTCACTACGTTTTTTATCTTTTTCGGTTATGAAGCTGGAATAATTTTGTTTTCTATCCATGATTTTCACCTATAGTTAAATTATATTTCATATTTCAAATAGCGGATAATTAATTTAAAAATGAAGGTACATAGAGATTTAATAGATTTTACGAATCGTATCAAGATAGTATCATTTTAGTAATATAAAAAATAAACACCGATAACTTCAGTAGTTATCGGTGTTTTATGATATTCTATTTAAAATGGTGGTCGCTACAGGACTTGAACCTGTGACATCTTGCTTGTAAGGCAAGCGCTCTCCCAGCTGAGCTAAGCGACCTCAGTGGTATTTTAATTGGTAGCGGCGAACAGATTTGAACTGCTGACACTACGGGTATGAACCGTATGCTCTAGCCAACTGAGCTACGCCGCCATATTAAAAATGGTCGCGGAGGTTGGATTTGAACCAACGACCTCCGGGTTATGAGCCCGACGAGCTTCCTAACTGCTCTACTCCGCATTATCTATATTAATTGGTGCCGGAGATCGGAATCGAACCGATACGGTAAACAATATACCGCAGGATTTTAAGTCCTGTGCGTCTGCCAGTTCCGCCACTCCGGCATTGGTTTTTTTCAACGCAAATGTTATTATACAATGTTCAGTTGGTTGTGTCAACAACAAATTTAAAAAATTTTGAAGAATTCGTTCTGAGCGAATTCAAGATTACATAATAGCACCTTCAACTGAATAAATCAAGTAAAATAAAAAAATTTTTTCATCATTTTCTATAGAAAAAAAGTTCAAATTTCACTATAGTTATAAATGAAAATAAAACGGAATATAGGATTAACTAATTGACATACGATATAGCTATAATTGGGGCAGGCGTTGCCGGTTCTTATATTGCCAGAGAATGTTCCAGGTATAAATTAAAAACAGTTTTAATTGACGGGGAAAGTGATGTTGGTAACCAGATATCTATGGCTAATTCAGCTATTATTCATGCTGGTTACGATGCGCCTAGTGACTCCTTGAAAGGGCGGTTTAACGCTGCTGGTTGCCTAATGTACGAGAAAGTTTGCCAGGATCTTGATGTTCCTTTTAAACGTTGTGGATCCTTAGTTGTTGCTCATGACGAATTCGAAATGTTAACTTTACATGATCTCTACCAGAATGGTTTGAGAAATGGTGTTCCTGGAATGCAAATCCTTTTTCAGGAAGAAGTACATAAACTAGAACCAAATTTAGCAGACGACATCTGTGGTGCTTTATATGCTCCTGTTGCTGGAGTAGTCTCTCCGTTTGAAATGGTAGCAAAATTAGCGGAAAATGCTGTCGATAATGGTGTGGAATTAAAACTAGATACAATAGTTGAATCTATTGAAAGTAATGATGGTTATTTTACTCTAGGTACAAATAATGGTGAAATCAAGAGTAAAATTATTGTTAATGCTGCAGGACTCTATGCAGATGATGTTTACGAATTAATCGGTGAACCATATTTTGAATTATTAGCTAGAAAAGGACAATACTTTATCTTTGATAAAGAAGTAGGGGATACAGTAGAAAATGTCATCTTCCCATGTCCTTCAAAAAAAGGTAAGGGAATTCTTGTCTCGCCAACTGTTCATGGTAACCTCCTAATTGGACCAGATGCTAATCCAACTGAAAAGGGAGATATTTCAACAACTCAAAATGAACTTAATTTTATAAAAGAGGCAGCTCTAAAGAACGTTCCTAAAGTTGGAACGATGTTTGGAAAAATTATCCGCAATTATGCTGGAACAAGAAATACCCCGATTAAAACGGAATTTACTACAACGGATGGTGACTTTATAATTGAAGAATCACCTGTTAAAAATTTAATTAATGTAGCTGGTTATGAATCTCCGGGATTAACTTCAATACCAGCTGTCAGTTACTATGTAATGAATGATATTCTTCTTCCAATTTTAGAACGGGAAGGAATTAAAGTAGAAGAAAACCCTGACTTTAATCCGAAAAATAAAAAACATATCTATTTTAAAGATCTAAGTGAAGAAGAAAAAATAGAAGTTATTAAAGAAAATCCGAAATACGGAAAGGTTATCTGTAGATGTGAAACAATAACTGAAGGTGAAATTGTAGATACAATCCACCGTAGTGCTGGAGCTAAATCGGTAAAAGGCGTTAAAAAACGTTGTCGTGCCGGTATGGGAAGGTGTCAAGGTGGTTTTTGCAGTCCACGAGTTGTTGAGATTATCGCCAGAGAACTAAATATACCAGTTGAAGAGGTAAATTATGACTTAAATGGAAAGTCTTATATCTTAACTGGTGAAACAAAAAAATAATTAAGGTGAAGAAAGTGTATGATTCTGTAGTTTTAGGTGGCGGACCAGCTGGATTAGCCGCTGCAATAGAAGCTAAAAGAGACGGAGTTGAAGATATTTTAATTTTAGAACGTGACCGAGAGTTAGGGGGAATCTTAAATCAATGTATTCATAACGGTTTCGGATTACATACTTTCGGTGAACAACTTACTGGACCTGAATATGCTGAACGCTATATTGATCAAGTTCACGAATTAGGAATTCCATATTATTTAGATACAATGGTTTTAGACATTGAAGATCATGGAGATTTTAAGCGCTTGCATGCTATAAGTGAAGAAAATGGATACCAGACAATCGATACTAAAACAATTATTCTAACAATGGGTTGTAGAGAAAGAACAGCTGGTGCAATCGGAATTCCAGGGTTTAGACCATCAGGAATATTCACAGCTGGAACGGCTCAACGTTATATCAACATGGAAGGTTTCCTAACAGGTAAAAACATAGTTATTCTAGGAAGTGGTGACATTGGCTTGATTATGGCTAGAAGAATGACTCTAGAAGGTGCTAACGTTAAGGCTGTTTGTGAACTCATGCCTTATTCAAATGGGCTTACCAGAAATATAGTTCAATGTTTAGATGATTATGATATTCCATTAAAACTTTCTCATACAATTACCTTTATTAAAGGTAAAGATAGGATTGAAAGTGTCATTATCCAGAAAGTTGACGAAAACTTAAAACCTATTCCAGGAACGGAAGAAGAAATTCCTTGTGATACATTGCTGCTGTCTGTTGGATTAATTCCTGAAAATGAAATTTCAAGGAGTGCTGGAATCGAAATTGACAATAGAACAAGTGGGCCTATTGTAACTGAATTAAGGGAAACATCTATGCCAGGTGTTTTTGCTGCTGGAAACGTTGTTCAAGTTCATGACTTAGTCGATTTTGTATCCCAAGAAGCTGAACTCGCCGGAAAAGGCGTAGCTAAGTTTATTAAAGATGAAATTAATCAGGATAGCGGTATTGAAACAAAAGTTGACCAAAATCTCTCTTATGTAGTACCACAGAAAGTCTCGCTAGATAATGCTGATGATGAAATTACCTTCTATATGAGAGTTAGAAATGTTGAAGAAAATAAAAAAATTAACGCTTATTTAGACGGTAATAAAATAGCTACGAAGAGAGCTAGAAAATTCTTACCTGCTGAAATGGTTAATTTTACTATAAAAAAGTCAAAGTTTGTTGACGGAGCAAAAGAACTAGAATTTAAATTGGAAGATTAATGAAAGAAACAAAAGAGTTTGTTTGTATTGCCTGCCCAGTAGGATGTAATCTTAATGTTGAAATAGATGGTGATGAAATTACAGTTACAGGCAACAATTGTAAGAATGGCTTAGCCTACGGTAGGGAGGAAGCTACTAATCCAAAACGGATTGTACCAAGTACAGTCGTTTTAGAAGGAGGAAAATTAAAGAGGCTTCCTGTTAAAACAAATGATGCTGTTCCTAAAGGTATGATTTTCGACGTAATGAAGGAAATTGACCGAGTAAGAGTTAAAGCACCAGTTAAACTTGGTGATATTATAATTAATGATGTTTGTGGAACCGGGGTTGATGTAGTCGCAACAAAATCGATAGATGAGATTGACTATTGAATTAACCAGGAGTATAATATCAAGTCCGGATATTGGCTTTATTTTCAACTAAGGAAATTTATATGCCTTTTGAGATATCAAAAAAATACAATTTAAATGAAGAAGATTCCATCTTAGTAGCTCTATCAGGTGGCAGCGATTCAATGGCACTTTTAAATGTTTTATTAGAAGAACAAAAAAAGGACCATTTTGAGATAGGTGCTATTCATTTAAATCATGGCATAAGAGATGAAGCTGATGCAGAAGAAGAATTCCTAAAAGATTACTGTAAGGATCGTGACATTAGCTTTTATTCTAAGAAAGTGAATTTAGGAAAAGAATCAAATCTTGAGGAGAAAGCTCGGAAAGAACGATATGCATTTTTCCAGGAAATTCTCAAAGAGCATCCCTATAAGTATCTTGCAACAGCACATCATCTTAATGACAATGCTGAAACAATCTTAATGAATTTAAGTCGAGGAAGTGGCCAAAAGGGACTTGAAGGTATAAGTGAATTGACGGAATTTGAAGATTCCAATCTTATTAGACCTTTTTTAAGTATCTCTAAACTTGAATTGAGAGAATACTGTCAGAACAACGATATTCCCTATTTTGAAGATAAAACAAACAAAGATAATCAGTTTACCCGTAATTTTATTAGAAATGAAGTTTTCCCGGCTATAGAAGAAAAATATCCAAATGTTCAGAACAAGTTAGTTCAGTTTTCCAATATTATTAAACGTGAAAACCATTTTGTTAATAATATAGTTAGGTATTTAGAAACTTCTTGGGTAAAAAATGATCAGAATTTGGGAATAGAATATAATCCTGAATTGTTTAAGGATTTCGATAAATTATTAAGTGAAGGACACTTTAATTTTCTAGATGAACAATCAAAAGAATTTTTATTAACCGAGATTATTCGTGACAGTCTAGCAAGTAATGACTGGTTGAAAGATCTCAGTGAAGCCAATATAAACTTAATAATTGAATTCTTTAGAAATAATACTTCAGGTAGGCTAGAACTTCCAAACAACTTAAAAGCAATTGTAGCCAGTGGTAGCTATATCATCACAAATAAAAATTTAAGTGAGAAGCTTGAAACTTATCCACTTGGGAACATAAAAAAGAAAGATAAGGTTTTTTACTTAAATAAAGATAAATTAAAGTTGACGATTAGACACGGTAAGAAAAATGATTTTGATTTACCAAACAGGAGTGAAAACCGTATCCTCCTGAAGCTTAGTGAATTAACAAATTCATTATGTATCCGGTCAAGGAAATACGGAGACCGTATCAAGCCGTTTGGTTTAAAAAGTCAAAAGAAACTTAACCGTTTTATGATAGATAAGAAAATCCCGCATTTCATTCGGGATAGGTTACCCCTGTTAGCCGATAAATCGAATATCATCTGGATTCCTACATATTATCTGCACCCAAAGCACATGGACATCAATCCAGATGAAAAAGTTGTCGAGTTGACATTGGAAAGTTTTAACTAATTAAGAGAGGATAAAGAGTGAATAAATATCTTAAAATGATGGGGTTTTATTTACTAATCCTGTTAGTAATTGTTGTGGCGGTTACGTTCCTCAATCCAATACAATCCGAAGTAAAGACAATTACCTACAGCGAATTGGTAAACTACCTCGAACATAAGGAGATATCCGATATTGAGCTCAATGATTCAACTGTAAGCGGAACTCTATCGGACGGAACGGAATTTACTGCGGTTGTTCCTTCATATGTTATTGATTCACAAGTGGCAAATTACATAAAAGATAATCCTGACATGAATGTAACGGTTGCTAAACCAGTCGATTCTTGGTGGATTTCATTGATTCCTTCTGCCGTTGTCATCATTATGATGATCGTGTTTTTCATGGTATTCTCTCAACAGGCAGGGGGTGGCGGAAAGGTCATGAATTACGGTAAGAGCAAGGCTCACATGACCAATGGCAATGAAACACACGTTACGTTCAGGGATGTAGCTGGTGCTGATGAAGAAAAACAAGAATTAGAAGAAGTTGTAGACTTCTTAAAAGCACCAGAACGTTACCATAGGTTGGGTGCAAGAATTCCTAAAGGTGTCCTATTAGTTGGTCCTCCGGGAACAGGTAAGACATTATTAGCAAAAGCAGTAGCAGGAGAAG
>CANQOZ010000051.1 GCA_947625585.1 uncultured Eubacteriaceae bacterium | reverse complement strand
AGTGGTAAGGAATATTGATTAATTAAAGTTTTATGATAATTATTTATAATTCAATTATTACTTTTTTCCAGATTAACTAAAGCATTAACAGCTATAATAATAAAAGAGATTTAAAATTTAAAAATTCGGTTAAAATTTGTGTCTCTTTCTTCTTTCAAATCGTCTTGTCTTTGGGTTGAACCGTAAGTTTAAGCTAAAAGTAGGGAAAAAAGTTGCTAAAATAATATAAAACATACAAAGTGGCGGGAAAGTAAAGAAGGCACTAACTAAGCCTAAAACTTTAAGTAAAATATCCCGTTTCATAGCTTTATCATAAGCTTTTATCATTTCGACGGTTTCCTTATCTTCAGTATTAACTTTTCTAAGACAAATAGTTAAAATAAAATTGCTAATAGTAACGCACATAACAATAACTCCATAATAAAGTTGAGCAAATTGATTATAGAAGTTACTTCCTGCATAATTTGTTACATTAGGAATTAACGAAGCAAAGAATAACATGACAATTGTCCACCAAAGAACACTATTAGAAACATTCTTAATAGGTCTCCATATTTTATTTAAGTTAATCCACATAGCTCCTATCCAGAAGAATGAAAGGGCGTAGGCGAAATAATTTTCACCTAAATCCAATAAACCTTGAAGACTCGGAGTTTCAGGTGTTGGAAGTTGGAGAACTAAAATTGTCATTATTATAGATAACACTGAGTCGGTAAAATTTAACGTTCGATCTTTTAAAAACATTTCTATTTAATTATAAATTAATTGTAAAATGAATTAAATCAATCTGAGGATTTTAGAAAGGTACACTGTAAAAATGAAAGAGATTAAATCAGAATTAAAAAGGTTTGCTAAAAGTAGCTCTAGAATAATTACAGATTTAATAAATAAACAACTTTCTAAAGTAGATATTACAGAGTCCAACTTTTCTCAAGATCTAATCATAAAACAATGTAAGGAAAAGGGCTTAACCTCAAATTTTGAATTCAGTATAACCTATAATAGATTTATTAAAAGTGTTGCAAATTGTTGGTTTAGTAGATTAATTATCTTAAAAGCACTCGAAGCTAATAAGATAGATCAAAGCTTGAGTAGTTTAGATAATGTTGAATTGGACTCTAAAACTTTAAAGCTATTCCTCAAAAACTTAAATTATATTTCCGCTAACTTATTTAATCCAAATGATTTTTCTAACTTAGTCTTCCCTATTAATAATGAACTTATTGAATGTATTCAAAGTTTGCCAGATGAACCTTTTAAATCAGATCATATTATTGAAACTCTAAGCACTCTATATGAAAACTTTAACTCTGATTATAGAACTTTAGTCTATAAGGATCTGAGAAATAGAATTAAGATAGATTCTTCTACCCTACCAGCCGTAACACAGCTATTTACTCCTTCTTATATTGTTAAATACTTAGTTCAAAATTCAATTGGAAGACTTTGGTTTAACCACTTAATCGCTCAGGAAGATTTTTTAGAAGAAGATCTTATTAATAAGTTTGAGTTAGACTACTACATTCCCACTCAGTTTAATTTAGAAGGATATTCTAGTTCAACAATTCAATATTTTAAAAACTTAACCATAGAGGATTTAACTATACTCGATCCAGCTTTAGGAACCGGTTGTATCCTCTCGTATACCTTTGATTTACTTTTAAAGTTTTATAAGGACAAAGGTTATAAAGACAGTGAAGCAGTTATTAAAATTTTAGAAAATAATCTTTATGGATTTGAAGTAGATAATGATGTTTTTAGAATAAATGAAATTGGGCTTAAGTTAAAAGCATATAAATATAATAAGAATATATTTTCCAATAAAATAGATTTAAATTTTTACTGTTTTAACGATTTTGAGTTGGATTTTACTTTTATTAAAGAAAATTTTGGGAAATCAATGACTTCTAAAGAAAGAACCAAATCATTAAAACAATTAAAACAGCTTTTAAATGATTACAAGGAAGCCAAATTGATAGGATCTCTTATCATACCAGGTAGTTATAATTTAGAGTTAATAAAAAAGTTTATATCTGATAAAGTTTCGAACGATAAAAAATTAAATACAATTTCTGAAGAGGTTGATAGGTTAGTTAAAATTACAGAATTACTAATTAAAAAGTACGATATAGTCATTACTAATCCTCCTTATTTTAGTAATCGTAATTTTAACTCTTATTTAAAAACTTATCTTAAAAAATATTATAAACATAATTCAAAAGATCTCTATACTGCCTTTATTGAACGGTGTTTAAATTTTACAAAGAATAGTTCTTATTGTGGAATGCTTACAATGAATTCCTGGTTATTCTTAAAATATAACAAACATTTAAGAGAAATCGTCCTTAATAATACGATTGTTAATATGATCCATTTAGGGACAAAAGCTTTTGGTGATATTGGTGGTGAGGTTGTTCAAACCGTTGCTTTTATTATTCAGAAAGAAAGTGTAAAAAATTTTAGAGGATCCTATTTAAGATTATTAGAAGTACAAGATAAAGCTGAAGGAATTAAAGATAAAGTAAATCTTAGTTTAATGGATTCAAACAAATTTAGATTTATTCCCGAATTTCCCATAGCTTATTGGGCAAATGACCAAATTATTGATCATTTTAAAAATGATATTAAATTAAAAGAGTTAGCCGATTCAAAACAAGGATTAGCAACAACAGATAACAATCAATTTTTAAGACAATGGACAGAAGTAGACTTTAACCAAATCAATTTTGATGCTCACTCAACAGATGAAGCTAAAGAAAGTGGCTCTAGATGGTTTCCATATAATAAAGGTGGTTCCTTTAGAAAATGGTATGGAAATGATCAGTTTATTGTAGATTATCTAAATGATGGATTTGAGATTAAACATAATGTTTTAGAAAAATATCCTTATCTTAAGAACCCAGGTTTTGTTGTTAAAAATACCCATTATTATTTTAAACCATCAATTACATGGTCATTAATAAATACTGGAATTCCAAGTTTCAGATTAAAAGATTCTGGCTATATCTTTGATGTAGCAGGAATGAGTATTTTTACTGATAGCAATCAATTATATCTACTTGGTTTTCTTAATTCTATTGTTGCTCAAAAATTTTTAGAAATAATTGCTCCTACTATTAATTACCAATGTGGTGACATTGCTCAAGTTCCAATAATAATAGATGAAAATAAACGTAACGAAATAGAAGCATTAGTTTTAGATTGCATCACTTTATCTAAAGAAGATTGGGATGAAAATGAACTCTCTTGGAATTTTAAAAAATCACCTCTTATAATACCTGGTCTCTCTTTAAAAGAAGCTGTAAATAATTTAAAAGTTAAACAGAATTCCAGATTTAAACGTTTAAAAGATAACGAAGAGAGATTGAATGAATTATTTCTTAAGATTTATAACTTGGATGAAGTATATTCTAAAGATATAGAAGAAAAAAACATTTCAGTTAATCAACAAACGAGTCAGGAAATTTTAAAAGATTTCTTATCTTATTTTATTGGAGTTCTCTTTGGAAGGTATAGTTTAAGTACTAACGGTCTAATTTTAACCGACTCATTAGATGACTTAACAAATTATGAAAATTTTAGACCAGTCATTAAAAACTTTATTCCGTTTACTGATTCAAAAATTGGTGAAAATCTTATTAATTCCCTTAAAGATTTTATTAAGGTTGTTTTTCCAACCGATAACGTGGATGAAGATCTAGAATTTATAGCTCAGACTATAAATTTTAATTCAACTAATGACAGTCATGAGATAATCATTGAATATTTTGATAAACAATTCTTTCATGACCACTTAAAAAAATATTTTGGAAGACCTATCTATCTTCAAGTTTTAAATCCATTAAAAAATATTCCAAACGGTTTACTTTATTATCATAGGTTTAATGAATCGAATTTAAATCCAATAATAGAGTTTTATGAAAGAGAAATTAAAATAGTTCAAGACAAACTAAAGTTACTAAAAAATAAAAAAGGAACTAAAACAGAACAGAAACGATTAAAGTCTAACCTATTAAATTTAAACAAAATACTCAATAATCTTAGATCATTGAATACAAGTGAGATCAACTTTGATGATGGAGTCAACTTCAATTTGGAAAGAATTCAAACTTCGCTAGATGGAAGACATATTAATATTTTTAGAAAAAAATAATATGATAATTAAGAATGTAATCGTTTACGCCCGCTTGGAAATCTGGAAATATATTATGCGAACTCGTCGCTTAAAAAGACACTTTTTGTTTTTCGTGCAAACGTTAACATTTATTTCGAAAATAAAACCGGGGATCACCCCGGTATGATTTTTTATTCAACAGTAACAGCTTTAGCTAAGTTCCTTGGTTGATCAACATTTCTACCATTAGCTACTGCTAAGAAATAAGCAAAGAGCTGTAAGTAAACAACGGATGCTAATGGAGCGATATCGTCATCCATATCTGGTAAGAAGAAAACTTTATCCATCTTATCTAAATCAGCAATACGATCTTTGAACTTTTCTTGAGTAACTAAGAAAACTTTCCCACCTCTAGTTCGGACTTCTTCAATATTACTCATAACTTTTTCAAGAACATCTTCTTGAGTAGCAACAGCTAAAACAATTGTTCCATCTTCAATTAAAGCAATAGGACCATGCTTTAATTCGCCAGCAGAGAAACTTTCTGAGTGAACATATGAGATTTCCTTAATTTTTAATGAACCTTCAATAGCTGTATTATAATCATGTCCTCTACCAATTAAGTATAAATCTTCATGATCTTTATTTGCTGTTACATATTCTTCAAGCTCTTCACTATCATCTAAAGCTTTTTGGATATGGTCTGAAGCTTGTTTTAATTCAGTAGTTAATTTCTTTAACTTTTCGTCACTGACTAAACCTTTTAAACGTCCAAGATGTAGAGCTACTAACATCATACAAGCTACCTGCGTTACATATGCTTTTGTTGAAGCAACAGCAATTTCTGGTCCAGCATTCGTGTAAATAACATCATTCGACTGTCTGGCTATAGAAGATCCAATAACGTTTGTTATAGCAAGAACACGGGCTCCATTCTTTTTAGCAATATCAATAGCAGCTAATGTATCAGCAGTTTCACCTGACTGACTTAAAACAATTAAAAGCGTATTTTCAGTAACAATAGGATTTTTATATCTGTATTCACTTGCAGTTTCTATTTCAATAGGAATTCTTGCATATTTTTCAATATATTTCTTTCCTATTAATCCAGCATTATAAGCTGTTCCACAAGCGACAATCTGAATATGATCAATTTTATCTAGATCTTCTTTTGTGATAACAACATCATCTAACTTGATATCACCATTTTCTTTAATTCGACCACGAATAGCATCTTGAAGAGCTCTTGGTTGTTCATTGATTTCCTTTAACATGAAGAATGGATAACCATCCTTTTGAGCATCTTTAGCATCCCAAGTTACATGAGTGATTTCTCTTTCAACAGGTTCGAGATCCTGATTGTAAATCTTAATATCATTTTTAGTAATTTCAGCTAATTCATGATCTTCTAAGATATAATAATTTTTAGTATGTTCTAAAACAGCTGGAATATCTGAAGCAATGAAATTTTCACCTTCTCCTATACCGATAACTAATGGAGAACTGTAACGGGCTGCAATTAAACGATCAGGTTCATCAGAACTTATAGCTCCAATAGAATAAGAACCAACTAAATCTTTGGTTGCTCTATTAACAGCTTTTAATAAATCTCCATCATAGTATTTTTCAACTAAATGAACAATTACTTCTGTATCTGTATCCGAATTAAATTTATAACCTTCACTCTTTAATTCTTCCCTTAATTCATTGTAATTTTCAATAATTCCATTATGGACAATAGCGATCTTTTCATCCATACTAAAGTGAGGATGAGCATTTCTATCAGATGGTTCACCATGGGTAGCCCAACGGGTATGACCAATTCCAATAGTTCCATTTATTTCATTATTAACAAGAACACCTTCCAAATCTTTTATCTTACCTTTCTTTTTGGCAATTTCGATTTGGTTATTGTCCAAGACTGCTACTCCAGAAGAATCATAGCCACGATACTCTAATCTTTTTAAACCATCTACTAAAATATTTTGGGCTTGTTTATCACCAATGTAACCAACAATACCACACATAATTTAACCTCGTTTAAATTTTGTGCTTTGTCCTTGTAGTCACCCACAAGTTTTAACACGTTATATTTTCGGGACATCCGCCGAATTTTCGATACTTCCCGATCCTCGTCAACTTCTTGTGGCCCTGAAGTTCTGGCGCTTATTGAATTTACCGGTTTAGGGCTGAAACCTGGATCTTCTTCCTAAAATTCAACTGTAGGAATTATAGCATATTAAGTTTTTAATTCAATCTGAATGAGTAACTCAAAGTTTTATCTATTTTGTAACAAACGATTTTACAATTTGAATTTCACCATTAAAAAAAGGACTTAAAAGTCCCTTAATTTAATTTACTCTCTATTAATTTAACAGTATCCTTGGCTAATTTATTTATTTGTTCTTGATTCGTTCCTTCAAGCATTACTCTTATTTTAGGTTCAGTTCCACTTGGCCTAATGTAGACTCTTCCCTTTTCACCGATTATTTCTTTTAATTCTTCAATCCTATTAACAATTTCTTCATCATTTAAATAATCGTTCTTTTTAGAATTCTCTACATAAGCATTCTTTAATGTTTGTGGATAGACTTTCATCAAATGTGATAATTCAGAAGGTTTTTTATCACTAGTTGAAAAAATATCAGCCAGTAACGAAGCTGTCAAAAGACCATCACCAGTGGTATTATGATCTAACTTAATAACATGACCAGATTGTTCACCACCTAAAGTGTAATTATTTTCAAGCATCTTTTCTAAGACATACCTATCACCAACATCGGTACGAATACATTGTAATCCCGCCTGTTCAAGTGCGATTGGTAAACCATAATTACTCATTTGAGTAACAACAATCATATTATCGTTTAGAGTACCTTCTTCTTTCATTTTTCTACCGATAAGGTTCATTATCCTATCACCATCGATTACTTCACCATTTTCATCAATAGCTAAACACCTATCGGCATCTCCATCAAAAGCAAAACCAAAATCAGCTCCGACTTCCTTAACCTTTTTACAAATATATTTAGTATCAGTTGAACCGCAATTTAAATTAATATTTTTACCATTAGGGTGTTTACCAATAGGAATAACTTCAGCACCTAGAGATTCAAAATAATCCGGGGCAATCTGATATAAAGCCCCATTTGAACAGTCTAAAACAATTTTTAGTCCATCTAAGCGATTATGTTTTTCTTCATTTATAAAGTCTAGATATATTTTTTCAGGATCTTCAATTATTTCTGTTTCAAAAGAATCTTTCTTTTGAACGTGATCTTTATCTTCATAAAACAATTTTGTTATTACATCTTCAGTTTCATCAGGAAGTTTAAAACCTTTTGAATTGAAGAATTTAATTCCATTATCTTCATAGAGATTATGGGAAGCAGAAACAACTATTCCTGCATCTGCACCTAATTCTCTAACTAAAACTGCAACTGCAGGAGTTGGAACAACGCCAGCTAACAAAACTTTTCCACCAGCACTTGTAATCCCATCAGCTAAAGCATTTGTTAGATTATCTGCAGACTCTCTGGTATCCGTTCCTATGATAATTGTTGGTGAATGTGACTCCGTTAAAACTTTTGTACCATAATAGCCAAGTAATCGAGCCATATCATCAGTTAATTCTTTGCCATATTTACCACGCACACCATCCGTGCCAAACAATGCTCCCATATTTCCTCCAATTTATCGTTTTATATTCTTTAAATTTGTCTTTTTATTTTTTGTAAACCTAACTTTGGAATCTAAGCTTTGTCTTTCAAGATTAAAATCTAATTCTTTCTTAATCGGTTCAAAACCATTATTCTCTAAAGCAATGTTAATAACTTCTTTAGTTAACCATGGATTAAGAACTAAAAGTGGCCCAAGAGTATTTGTAAAAATACTATTATTTAATAGAACACCTTCAGTTGTATCTTTTCCTGTATTTCCAAATCCATATTTAAGAATTCCAAATGGTTGATCTTCTTTACCAAGTTCTAA
>CANQOZ010000050.1 GCA_947625585.1 uncultured Eubacteriaceae bacterium | reverse complement strand
GCTTACTACATCTTCAAAGTCAGGATTGTTGATAATATTTCCAATAGCTTTACCAACATCCATACTGGATCCACCACCGATTGAGATCAAAAAGTCAGCATCTTCATCTTTAAATTTCTGAACACCTTCTTGAACATTAGCAACTGTTGGATTGGCTTTAATTTTATCGAAGATTGCATATTCAATACCGTTGTCATCGAGTAGATCTGTTACCTTTTGGGTAATTCCGAATTCTGCTAAATCCGGATCAGATACCACTAATGCTTTCTTCCATCCGTGATTCTTTACTTCATTAGGTATTTCGTTGATAGCACCTTTACCATGATAAGATGTTTCATTTAATACGAATCTGTTTACTGCCATAATAACTCCTTCTGTATTTAATAATTGAGAAAGCTGTTTGGTCTAAAACCTCCATAGTAAAAACTTTCTCATTTCCGAAATCCAGCTAAGCAGGAATCGGCTGTAATCGATTTAATCATTGTTATTATAATTCAGTTTTTAACTTTAAGGAATAAAATTGTTAATTAAGTATGGGATTGTTAAAAGAATCAGGATCAATAAAATTCTTTTAAAATAAAATGAATTTACAGAGAAAAACTAAATACGTTGAAAAATAGGCGAATAAATCGTTGACTTTTTGACTGAAAGCGACTAAAATATAAGTCTATGGCTAATCAGGTGAGGTGTCTGAGTGGTTTAAGGTGCACGCCTGGAAAGCGTGTGCACGTGATGAGCGTGCCGGAGGTTCAAATCCTCTCCTCACCGCCATTTTTTTATTTACCCCCAAAAAATGTCAAATAAATCCAATAATTTAAAGTTCGATTTTGACTAATATTCCTTAGCACCTTTAACTGAGCACACTAAAAAAGCCCATCTAAGTTAGTTGTCCTTAGATGGGATTAATAAAAGGAATTATTTTATAGTTTCTTTTTGAAATTGAATATCTTGATTGTTAATTATGGTGTTCAAGCGATTCCCATCTAGAGTATAGGGGATATAGCTTGTGTCTTCGAAATCAAATTCTCCTTCCCCATTTTGCTTTGTTTCTATTGGGGTTAGAGCTAATGTATCATTAGCATCGGTATAAGTTCCTGTAGTTAAAAAGGTAACTCTACCTTTCTTTTGGTAAAGTTCGTAAGTTCCGTTGCTCCGAACTGCTAAGACAACCGTTGATTCTTTATAGTTTGCTTTCCAGGTTCCAATTATACGTTCACCGTCTTCATCGACAATGGGCTCTGAAATTGGTCCTGAATTATTCTCCCCAACTTCCTCACTTACTTCGTTTGAACATCCTACTAATAACAAAAATAAAATTATTATGAGTAGTGGAGATAATCTGCGTTTCATAATTTCTCCTTCTAATTCCATTAAAGATGTCAAATGGAATTTTGTTCTAATGAAGTCATATTCTTTAAAACTATATTATTATTTACCCATTAACTTTTAGATATAAGAAATATAGAAGATTTTTTTAAATTAAACTCATTCTGAATGCTTTAAACAAAAATTATGTCAATTACCTTGACGATAAATATAACTTTGGATTAAATTATCATTGAATTATGAATATTGATTATTTCTCAGATTACAACTGTCCCTTTTGTTATATAGGGATAACCAATTTAAGAACCGCTGCTAATGAGCTGGATCTACCGCTAGAAGTTTCCATGCACTCCTTTGAATTAAATCCAGATGCTCCAGCAAAATCTAATGCCTCTACTCTCGATCGATTTTCAAAAAAATACAACTTAACAACCGAAGAAGCCTCAAAACGTATCGAGTCAATTAATAAACAGGCAAAAGATGCTGGTCTTAACATGGATTACTTTAATGCTAAAAGTACCAACTCTTTTAATGCTCATAGGCTAACGAAGTTTGCAAAAACTTTGGGATTAGAGAATGAACTCGCAGAAGAGCTCTATAAAGCCTATTTTATTGACTTAAAAGAACTTGCTGATATTGAAACTTTAGTTGAAGCTGCCATAAATGTTGGAATGGACGAAAATCAAGTCCGAGAATTTCTAAGTTCTGACAAGTTTGCTAATGAGGTAAGAATTGATGAAGATGTAGCAAGAGCTAATCTGATTCAAGCAGTTCCTTATTTTATTATTGATCAGAAATACGTTATTCCTGGAGCTTTAGCTAAAGATGATATGAAAGATGTACTAGAAAGAATTTCAGAAGGTAGAATTTAATGGAACATAAAGACATTAAAAAATTAGGATTTGGCTTAATGAGATTGCCAAAAAAAGACGGAAGAATTGATGTTGAAGAAACATCACAAATGGTAGATGAATTTTTAGATAATGGTTTTACCTATTTTGATACAGCTTATGTTTATGATAATGGAGAGTCAGAAGAAGTAATTAAGAAAGCTCTCGTAGATCGTTATCCAAGAGATAGCTATCAACTAGCTACTAAAATGAATGCCTGGTTTGGCGAACCAAGTGCTGAGGAAGTTAAAAA
Source organism: uncultured Eubacteriaceae bacterium (assembly GCA_947625585.1). Taxonomy (GTDB): domain Bacteria; phylum Bacillota; class Clostridia; order Eubacteriales; family Eubacteriaceae; genus CANRHG01. Next base: position 5,647 of record CANQOZ010000050.1, on the reverse strand, counting down.
ACAAGTTGAAACGAGTTTGGAACGAACTGGAGCTGGCTATTTTGATTATTATCTTCTCCATGCCTTAATGACTCAGAATTATAAGTTATATGAAGAATACGGTCTTTGGGATCTACTAAAAGAATTAAAGGATCAAGGTGTTATTAAGAATCTTGGCTTTTCATATCATTCTGGACCAGAATTATTAGATGAAATCCTAACTGACCATCCTGAAGTTGACTTTGTCCAACTCCAGATTAACTATGCCGATTGGGATTCACCTGATATTGCTGCTAGGGAAAATTATGAAGTCGTTCGCAAACACAATAAACCTCTAGTTATTATGGAACCAGTTAAAGGCGGAACACTGGCAACTCCAATAGAAGAAGTTGAGGAAATTTTCAAAACTGCAGAACCCGATTCATCAATGGCTTCTTGGGCGATCCGTTTTGCAGCTGATTTACCTGGAGTTCTTACCGTATTATCCGGAATGTCCAATCTTGAACAGATGCAAGATAATGTTGCTGTTATGAAAGATTTTAATGGGCTTTCAGAAGAACAACAGAAAGTAATCGATAAGGTTAGGGAAGTTTACAATAATCTCGAAACGATTCCTTGTACTGCTTGTCATTACTGTGTTGAAAACTGTCCTCAGAATATTCCAATTCCGGAAATTTTTAAAGCTCGTAACAAACAGATTGCGTTTGGACTAGAAGATGAAGGTTTTAAAGAATACGAACAGGCGGTTGAAGATAAAGGTAGAGCATCGGATTGTATCGAATGCTTACAGTGTGAATCAGCTTGTCCACAGGGATTAGGTGTTACTACTTTCCTTAAGGAATGTGCTGAAATTTTTGATAATAGGTAAAAACAGGTTTAACGGCTTTAAAAAATTTCAACAAATTGGTTAATTATTTTAACTAAGAATTTAAGAAAGAATTTAAGATGAAAGCAGATTACAGCTGGCTTGAAAATCCAGAAGTGTTTCAGGTGAATCGGCTAGAACCTCACTCAGATCATGTTAATTACTTAAATATTGAGGAGATAAAACTCGGTAAAACTTCTTTAAGACAATACTTAAACGGCAGGTGGCAGTTTATATTTAGTCCGTCCATGGACGACTTATATGAAGACTTCTATGATGAAAACTTCAGTGAAGCTCCGTTTGGATATATAAATGTTCCTGGTCATGTTGAACTCCAGGGAAATGGAAGGATTCAGTATATAAACACTCTATATCCATGGGATGCCCATTCAGATATTAGGCCACCTAAAATTGATAAGTCCAGAACAAGCGTTTCCAATTACCTAAAAGAATTTGATCTTGAACCTGAATTAAGGGACAAACGTGTTTTTATCAGTTTTCAAGGTGTTGAGAAAGCATTCTATGTTTGGTTAAACGGGAATTTTGTAGGTTACAGTGAGGACTCCTTTACTCCATCAGAATTTGAACTAACTCCTTTTATTAAAGATAAAAACAATAGGTTAGCTGTTCAGGTTTTCCAAAATTCAAGTGCTAGTTGGATTGAAGATCAGGATATGTTCCGTTTCTCTGGAATATTTCGTGATGTCTACCTCTATGCTAAGACGAAGGTTCATATTGATGACGTCTGGTTTAAAACAGAAGTTAATGGATCTACAGGTAATTTAGACATTGAACTTAAAGTTACCAGTGAAGTACCCGATTATACTATTGATTTAACTCTAGAAGATCCGGATGGTAAAACAATAATAGATGAAACTCTTAAGTTAGACCAGGAAGGAAAGTCTTATATCTCCCAGAATTTTACAATTGATGATGTAAAGCTCTGGAATTATGGCTCTCCAAACCTTTATTCAGCTCTCTTAACGGTTAAGAATACGAATGGTGAAACGATCCAGGTAGTTCCATATAAAATTGGATTTAGGAAGCTAGAACTTAAGGATGGAGTTATTTATCTAAATGATAATCGACTGAAAATAAAAGGTGTCAACCGGCACGAATGGAATCCAAATAGGGGAAGAGCGATTACAATCCAGGATATGGAAGATGATCTTGAAGTAATCAAGCGAAATAATATAAACGCAGTAAGGACCAGCCATTATCCGAATCAAAGCTACTGGTATGAACTCTGTGACGAAAATGGTATTTACTTAATCGATGAAGCTAATATGGAGTCTCACGGAAGTTGGCAGAAACTGATGAAAGTAGATCCGGAGTGGAATGTTCCTGGTGATCTTCCGGAATGGAAAGAAGTCTCATTAGACAGAGCAAGATCAATGTTTGAACGGGATAAAAACCATCCATCGATTTTATTCTGGTCGGTAGGAAACGAATCATTTGCTGGAGCTAACTTAATGGCAATGGCAGACTACTTTAGGGAAGTAGATAACTCCAGATTAGTTCATTACGAAGGGTCTTTCCACAATAGAGAGTGGGACGATATTTCTGATGTTGAAAGTCGAATGTATGCTCCGCCAGAAGATATTATTGGATATTTAGAAAATAATCCATCGAAACCATTTATTCTATGTGAATTTATGCACAATATGGGGAACTCCTTAGGTGGTTTTAACACCTATATGGATCTCTTTGACAAATATGATAAATACCAAGGTGGATTTATCTGGGATTTCAAAGATCAGGCATTATGGAGAAAAACCAATGATGGTCGTGAGTTCTTAGCTTATGGTGGCGACTTCGATGATAGACAATCGGATTATAACTTTAGTGGTAATGGTATTGTTTTCTCCGACTTAGAAGAGAAACCAGCTATGCAGGAAGTAAAATACTCTTACCTTGATGATAATCTTAAGTCTGATCTTGATAGAGAAAATCGTGAAACTTTAAAAACACTTACTCAAAAGTTAAGTGAAAAGATTTCTGGTTTTAAATTAAATAAGAGGTTTGATCTTAAAGTCTATAAGGGTGATGGAGCTATAGGTGTAAAAGGAGAATCGTTTGGAATAATCTTCTCAATGCCTGAAGGAGGACCATCTTCATATACACTAGGATCTTTCGAATGGTTTTTTAGAGCTCCAAAACCAGCCTTTTTTAGAGCGCCAACAGAAAATGATATTGGAAATGGTTTCTCAAAAGATTCAGCTTTATGGCAGTCAGTTGAAAACTCACTTTATACTAAAAGTCTAAAATTAATTGAACAGACTTCTGATTATGTAATAGTTGAATACAGCTACGGTTCAAAAGTAATGGAATCGTTAGATGTTAAAACTACCTATACTGTCTATAGCTCTGGTTTAATTAAAGTAGATAATAAAGTTAAAATCCCTGATGAAGCTCCGAGTCTACCTCTCTTTGGATGGCGTTTTCAGACACCAGAAACAATTGATGCTTACGAATGGATTGGAATTGAAGGGGAAACGTATCCGGACAGAAAGCTAGGTAAAATAGGTAAGTTTAAATCAGAAGTTGAAATACCTAATCATTTAGTTCCGCAAGAAAGTGGAAACCATACGGATACTCTAGAATTTACCCTTGACAGCGCTATAAAAGGTTTCTTGAACTTCTATTGTGATAAAAAACTATTTAACTTTTCAGTAATCCCTTATACTCCAGGTCAACTCCAGGAAGCCTATCATAAGCATGAATTACCATCTCCAACAAGGGCAGTTGTCACGATTAGTGGATTTATGCGGGGTGTAGGTGGAATTGATTCGTGGGGTTCAGATGTTGAAGAAGAATATAGATTAAATGAGAAAGAATACCATTTCTCATTTTGGATGAATTAAAAAAGCCGGCCCAGTGCCGGCTATATTTATCCAAACAGTCCGAAAGCTTTTAAGAACAAAATAATTAATAAAACTGGAGCTACGTACTTTATCATAATCTTGTATAAAGTTTTTCTTCCCATTACAACGCTATCTTTTTCGACTTCACTGATAACGTAATCCGGTTTGGCAAGCCAGCCGATTAAAATACAGGTTAAGATTGCAACAAGCGGCATAAGCACAGAATTACTTATATAATCCATTAAGTCTAAGATTTGTCCAGTTGTTCCGTTTGGCAGCGTTAGTTCAAAGTTTAAGATGTTATAACCCATACAGACAATGGTTGCCATTATAATCGTTATGACAGTTACGGTAATAACAGCTCTGTTACGATTCAGATGGAATTCATCCATAAAGCTTGAAACTATTGCTTCCATAATAGAAATGGAACTCGTTAAAGCTGCAAACAATACAGTTGCAAAGAATAAGAATCCTAAAACAGAACCGAAGAATCCCATATGAACAAATATCTGCGGTAATGCAATAAAGATTAGTCCTGGTCCAGAAGATTCAAGTCCTTCATAACCGGAGAAAACATAAACTGCAGGTATGATCATAACACCAGCTAAAAAAGCTATGAGTGTATCAAAGATTTCTATCTGATTGATCGACTTGTTTAAGTTGGAGTCTTCTTTCATGTAAGAACCGTAAGTTATCATAATTCCCATTGCAACAGATAAGCTAAAAAAGAGCTGTCCCATCGCATCTACTAAAATCTCGAAGAATCTTCCAACAGTAATTCCTTGAAAGTTTGGAATTAAGTAGATGAGGAAACCCTGTAATCCAGTTCTTGTAACGCCTGAGTCATCGGTGTAACTTAAAAATAAGGAATATCCAGCTATAATTAAAATGAAAATAAATAATAGCGGCATTAAAATTCTAGAGGTTTTCTCAATTCCCTTGTCAACACCACGATAAACTAAGTAAGCTGTTACCAATAAGAACAGAAGCATTGTTAGAATTGGATTAACACTACTTGAGATAAAGTTACTAAAATAAACGTCGGTTCCTTCACGGAATTGTGGATTAGTTAAATATAATCCAAAATACTGGACAACCCATCCACCTATAACACAGTAATATGGAAGAATTAATACTGGAACAAGACAAGCTATAATGCCGAGTCCTCTCCATTTCTTCTTAATTTTCCCATATGCTGTTAATGGACTCTGTTTTGTTTTACGCCCAATTGCTACTTCGGTTATAAGTAGGGTAAATCCGAAAGTTAAAGCTAGGACTAAATATATTACTAGGAAGAGTCCACCACCGTCTTTAGCAGCTAAATAAGGAAATCGCCAGATATTTCCCAGCCCAACAGCACTTCCAGCTGCTGCTAAGACAAACCCAAGCGTTCCTGTGAATGTACTTCTATCTTGTTTTTCCATAATTTACATCATTTCTAGCATTAAGTTCTAATTATATATAGGTTGATTTTAAAGTAAATAACTAGAACTTGAATTTAAGGCACTATCAATGCTTTTTGCTCACAAAATAAAAAATACCCTTATTTATCTCAAATAAATCCAAAAAGTTCAATTGAAATATAGAATAAAATTCCACTGAATTTTTATTAAATTAAGTAACTGTAGCAAAGTGGTGCTTTCTGTAATAGTTATAAACAAGAATTGAAAATAAAACATTTAAAATATCAGCAGTGACCTGGGCCCAAACTAATCCATTCATACCGATGATTCTATCCAGAAGAAAGAGCATTGGAATATTTAAAAATAACCAGCGAACTACTCCTAAGATAAGGGCATATTTACCTTCATCAAAGGCATTGAATAGATAGACAAAATAGAAGCTAATAAACATTAATGGTGTTGCTAGTACACGAACTGTAGACTGCTGTTACCTATTTTTCTAATACTTTAGAAAGAGCAGAAAATAAGAACCGAAT
>CANQOZ010000049.1 GCA_947625585.1 uncultured Eubacteriaceae bacterium | reverse complement strand
CATCATCACTCAAAGTATCAAGATATTCCTGAACTCTATCTCTAATGTCTATTCCCTGGTATAAGTCTTCTGCTAATTCAATATCATTTCCAATGAGTTGTTGATATCTGGCTTCTAATGAATCAGCAAATTTTTCTATTTGATTTCCAGCATCGTTAACGTAAAACTCTTCGGTAACGTCGTAGCCTGACCAGTCAAAAATAGTAGCCAAGACATTGCCAATTGCTCCACCACGGGCATTTCCCAAATGCATTGGTCCCGTTGGATTTGCTGAAACATATTCTAAGTTTAAAGTTTTACCTTCGCCTAAATTTGATTTACCATAATCTCCTTTTAAAGTATTAATTTCTTCAATTACAGGAGATAGCCAATTATCCTTAAGGGTAAAGTTAATAAACCCAGGTCCAGCTATTTCTATATCGGCTATTGGAAGATCATCACTATTAAAATTATTTAAAATAGCATCAGCAACATTTCTAGGAGAAGTTTTTGCAAATCTGGCTAACTGCATTGCAGCATTTGTTGCAAAGTCACCATGACCCTTTTCACGAGGAACTTCCAAAACAAACTCTGGAATTTCGTTTATATCTAAATTTAATTCTTTATTTTCTACAGCTTTATTTAAAGCATTATTTATTTCATCTACAATGTCATGTTCTGTCTTTTGTCTGGTATACATGATTAATATTTTATAATGAAACAAATATTTTTTAACAGTTTTTGCTTATAAATTCTGAGAAATTTCAATTCCAAAATCCCAACTTAAAAATCTAAAAAACTTGAATTGTAAAAATTTGAGAATTTTTTATAATAATTAAAAATCATTCCGTTTAAGTCAAGTTAATGAAGGTAAAAAACTATATAATGGAAAACATGGATAAAGATAGTAAAACAAAAACAAAAAATGAAGATTTAGAAGTTACTTATGATGAAAAGAAGCTTCATAGATTTCTTCAAGCATTTAACAGTTTGTATGAATTACAGGTAGGAACACTAAAATATATTGATGTCGATGAATATTTGTGTATGGATGTCATTATGGAGACATTTCATGAATCTTTTTTCAAACATCTAGTTAAAAATGATAAAACGGTTCTACCTTATGTATTATTAATGGAACTTTTAGACATACTAAATGGGGTTGAAATAAATTTTGAAGCAGAACAGTATGAAGATTTCTTAGGACCGGTTAATATTGAAAATTTACCACTACCATTAATAACTGTATTCCCTCATTATTATAGAACGAGTAACCCAGAAACGCATGAAGATATTCTTAAGTACTTTATATCAAAAGTGGATTTAGAAAATTATAACAATGAAATTCTATATCTTATAACACTAATTATGTCTGGTGTCTTTTTTGATAATGCTGAATCTGACTACTATCTTCCTGCAGCCGAAAAACTACTAAAAGCAATATCAAAATTTAATTCAGAGGAGATGTCAGCAGATTTTCATGAAGTTTTCAGTAAAATTCTAGCTCATTACATAAAAGTTCATATTACCCATGAAGTTCCTGTTAAAAAAATCTTAGAAAGAGTTGATAATGTTAAACATTTGTATGGAGCTTATGGTCCTGTCATTTCATTTTTAACTGCTAATGATGAATTAGATCAAGCTTATGAGTATATAACTCATATTTTAGACGAAGGTTTAGCTAATCCAAAATTAGCGGAGATATATGAAGGAGGTATTATTATTGGTTTACAATCCTTTTTATATGTATCTCTATGCTTTGACAAAATGAACTACTTTAAGGAACTTTTTCCTGAATTTCTAAAGTTCCCTATTCAAAAAGATGATGTAAAAATCCTACTATTACTTTATAAAAAATGTACCTCTCCTGAAGATTATGAAGAGTATATGAAGAAACTTAATAATAATGATGAAATTACTGCTAAATCGAAAAAGGAATTAAAAAGGTTCTATCTTAAAAATATGACCTCAAGCAATTGAGCTTGAGGTCCTGTTTTATTCTTCTTCAAAACGGATAACAACTGGTGTTATATTGTCATAACCACCGTTTTCATTAGCTTTCTTAACTAATTCCATTGCTGGATCTGGAGACTCTTTAACAATTCTAAAAACATCTGCCGGATGAACGTAGTCATGTAATCCGTCACTACATAAGAGAACGGTAATCCCGTCCGCCAGTTTTATTCCATTGTTAGCTGCAACTTTAACGTCCTCGCTATCAGGTTGATCTCCTAGGAAGTTTGTCAACATATGATTTTCAGGACTTCTCATGGCTTCTTCTTCAGTCATTTGACCAGCTTTAACCTTTTGAGCTGCTACAGTATGGTCTTCTGAAATTAGATAGAAGGAATCATCAAATGCCATGTAAATTCTAGAATCACCTAAATAAAATGGATGAAAAACACCATCAGAAATTTGGATAGCTACAAAAGTTGTTCCACCTTTTGGATAAATAGTACTTCCAAGTTCTTTACATATTCTGTCATTAGCTAGAGTAGCATACTCACAGAATACATCATACAGGTCTTCTATTTTACAAGTCGTTAACTTATTTTGAAATTCCTTCATAGTTTCACAAGCAATTTTAGAAGAAACAGCTCCACCTTCTTCGCCACCTAATCCATCAAAAACGGCATATAATTGAGGAGTAGTTGCCTTTTCCTCTAGTTTGTAACTGTCATTTGCTTGGAATTGATGCATATATTTACCATCAAGATAAAAGCTATCCTGATTTTCCTGTCTATATTTTCCGATATCAGAGGCTCCATAAACCTTTACTACTAATTTATCAATATTATTTTCTTCTGACATTTTATTATCTCTTTAAACGCACTTTCGTTAATGTTATTTATTTTTATACCTAATGAGTGGGTAAATATTTATTGAATTTTAATTTTATCGGTTTAAATTCTTGGAAAAATTGAAAACTCTATAAATTTAACCTGAGTTTATCATAAAACCAGTATATAAAATTAGTAATAAATTGGAACTTAAATGAAGAAATATACAAATCTGGAAACGGGACTGACAACTGCAGAAGTAAACGAAAGAGTAAAAGCAGGTAAGGTAAACAGCTCTCTTGGTAAAACTTCCAAGTCTGTCAAACAAATCTTAATTGATAATATCTTTACCTTTTATAATTTAGTAATGGTAGTTCTAGCTGGACTTTTATTCTATGTTGGCTCATACCGAAACATGCTGTTTATAACAGTAGTTCTAGGTAATATTTTAATAGGAATAATTACTGAACTTAGAGCTAAGAGGACGATTGATAAATTATCCTTACTTTCTAGAGCTGGTATCAACGTCATTCGTGATGGAATTGAATCTAATATTCCCGATCAAGAATTAGTTGAAGACGAAATAATTGTTTTAAGTGCTGGTCAACAAATACCGGCAGATGCCATACTCTTAAACGGTAATCTTGAAGTAAATGAATCTTTACTTACTGGAGAAAGTAATCCTATTATTAAAAATAAAAATGATGAGTTAATGAGTGGAAGCTTTGTAGTTTCGGGTAATGGAAAAGCTTATGTTACTCACGTTGGAAAAGACAGTTATTCTGGAAAACTCTCAACTGAAGCTAAAAAATTCAAAAAAAGTAATAGTGAAATTCAAGACTCACTTAATTCAGTTATATTTTTTATTAGCATTCTTTTAATTCCAATAGGAATCATTCTCTATTGTAAAGAATTTTATTTATTAAAATATAGTTTTTCAGAATCTATTGTTTCGGTTGCTGGAGCACTAATATCTCTTATTCCAAGCGGATTAGTTATTTTAATTAGTTCTGTTTTTGTAATAGGAATTATAAAACTAGCTAAATATAATACGTTAATTCAAAATTTGAACTCAACTGAAACTTTAGCCAGAGTGGATGTTCTTTGTCTAGATAAAACCGGGACAATAACTGAAGGTAGATTAAAACTAAGAAAGATTATTCCTGTTGGTGGTGAAACGGAAGCTGATATTGAAACAATACTTAAAACTCTAAGTAAAAACTTAGAAGATCATAACCCAACTATTGATGCTGTTAGGGAAGCTGCAGAAAATTATACGGTTCAGCCGATCGAAGGAATAAAACACTTAATTCCATTTTCTTCAGCGAGAAAATACAGTGGACTTTCTTATAAAAATAACAATTCAGAAGGAACTTATATCTTAGGTGCTGGTTCATTTATTTTTAAAGACAAAATGAAGGAATATGAACCAATGCTCAAGACATATCTTGATAATGGTGAAAGAGTCCTCACACTTGCGAAAAGCGTATCGAGTGTAAACGATTACGATTTACCAGACAAATTAGAACCAATTGCATTTTTAATATTCTCAGACATTATCAGAAAAGAAGCTAAGTCTACTCTTGATTACTTTGAAGACCAAGGCGTTGACTTGAAGATTATCTCAGGTGACGATGCCAAAACCGCTTCTATTATTGCTCAACGAGCAGGCCTTGACAAAGCGGACCAATATGTTGATGCTTCAACTCTTAAAACCGATAAAGATATGGCTGAAGCTATTAAAACAAAAAATGTATTTGGCCGAGTTACTCCAGAACAAAAAAAGTTTTTTATAAACTCACTTAAAAAAGAAAAGCATACTGTTGGGATGGTTGGTGATGGTGTTAATGATATTTTAGCTCTAAAGGAAGCAGATACGAGTATTGCTATGGCATCCGGTAGTGATGCTTCACGTGCGGTCGCTAACCTTGTTTTACTTGATTCAAATTTTGCTAGTTTACCAAAAGTAATCAAGGAAGGTAGACAGATTATAAACAATCTCGAAAAAAGTTCCTCTTTGTATTTGAATAAAACAATTTATTCATTACTGACTGTGTTCTTATTTCTGCCATTAACTATTACCTATTTATTTGAACCAATTCAATTAACATTATTAGGAGCAGTAACTATTGGGATTCCTTCATTTGTATTAGCTCTACAACCTAACGATGATCTTGTTCATGGTCGCTTCTTTACAAATATGCTTTATTATGCCATTCCATCAGGACTAGCATCGTTTCTAGGAATTCTACTATCGGTTATATTTTGTAGTTATCTTAGGCTTCCAAGTATTATGTTATCTACAATTGCATTTTTATCTGAACTTGTAATTGGATACCTACTTGTCTATAAATTATGTACGCCGTTTAATCTTCTGAGGAGAATTTTATTTGTATCCATAATAGCGATCTATTTTATTGCTTACTTCTTCTTTCAGAATTTCTTCAGATTAGCATTACTGCGGATTGATACTTTAATAATTTTACTTATTATTCTTGCTATTAATGTTAGTGCTTATTTGATTCTGTCTAAACCAAAAGTAGCTCAAACTTTAGCTGAAAAAACAACTATTTATCTTGATAAATTTGGTAACTGGTTAAATAAATTCAAGCTTATAAAATTTATAAGACGTTAGTTAACAAACTTGGAATTTCAGATATTTAAAATGACCATTAGAGTTTAAACGTTTACATTCGAATAGAAAATTCGTATTTTTAAAATATCTTTCGTAAATTTCTTAGTAAATTTAATAACTATACTTAAATTTAAAAACTGGTTGAAATCTAAATTATAGGACTTCAACCAGTTCATCTAAACTATCAATTGTAATATCGCTAACTTCATTATCTTCTTTATTAAACTTATTGTACCAACAGGTTTTAATACCGAATTTTTTCCCACCTAGAATATCTGCATTTATTGAATCACCAATAATTAAAACATTCTCTTTGTTAATGCCGTGGTCGATATCCTCCATTATTTTTTCAAAAAACTCAGAACTCGGTTTTCGACTTCCTAAATCTTCTGAGGTATATACTTCTTTAAAGTATTGGAATAGGTCTGCTCCTTTGAGTCTAGTGCTTTGTTCATCATAAGAAGAATTACTAGCAATATAGAGATCATATTTATTTGCTAAATATTTTACGACTTCATCTACATTATCTATTTTTTCACAACTAGAAAATAATACCTTAATAAAATCCTTTTCAAATTCAGCTCCAGGAATATCAATTCCTAAACGATCAAAAACTTCTTGAAAGCGGTGTTGGTACAAATAATCTCTAGTTATCTTATCTTCCTCATAGAGATCCCAATATTTATTATTTATTTCCAAAAAGACATCAATAACATTATCTGTGTATTCTATTCCCCACTTTCTAAAAGCTGCTTTAATTGATGCCTCTGCACATTTCTTAAAATCAAGGAGTGTATTATCAATATCAAATAAGATTACTTGAATGTTTTCAAGCTCTTTCTTCTTGAGTGTCTGCCGCATTAGGATCGACCTCTTTTTCAATTCCTTTGTCAAAATAGCTTTTTTGCTTACTTGGTTTCTTTAAGAATATTGTCTCTAAATCGTCAGGAACCATAATCATAGTATGGTGGTCTACAGCAGCTTCATGACGATAGTGAGGCCCCCTTTTTTCACCTAAATTATCTTCTGTATGAGTAATAATTAAGTATCGAGCACCTGTTTTCTTAAAGTTTTCACAAGCATCTTTAAGCGTTGAATGATTTTTACCATGAGGTTTAAATAATCTCTTATCCGCTTCTAGACAAAAAGCTTCATGAATTAAATAATCAACACCTTTTGCATACTTTTCTTCAGAATCGTTATATGGAACATCCCCTAAATAGGTAAAAGTTACACCATTTTCAGTCTCCATCTTAAGTCCAAATTGTCTTGGCTTTTCAGCTTGAGTATCAAAGAAGGTAAACTTTTGACCAATAATATCTATCGTTTCATCATTATGAATTTCCCTAAACTTAATTCTGTTATCTAAATAATCAGTAGTTAGACTTGAAAGTAGAATATGAGAGGCATCTTTAATAGCCTTAATAACGTCATCTGAAGCATATATTGTTAAATCCCCTTCATACTTTCCATCGGCCATTCTTCTAGAAATATCTCTAAGAAGCCAGAAAATTCCTAAAATATGATCCATATGATTATGGGTGATAAAAATATCATGAATATCATCTAAGCTAATCATAGCTTTCCTGAGTTGTCTTAAAATTGGTTGACCGCCACCTGTATCTACCAGAAATGTCTTTTTATGGTTTCTGATAGCAAAACAAGTATTGTAGAAATTCAGAGCGCTTGAATAACCCGTTCCTAAAAATACAATACGTACACACTGTTGCTCTAATCTCTTCTTATATTCTCGTTCCTGTCTTCTTTTAAAACGCTTACGCCTCATTCCATAAAAGGTTTCTAAATCTTCGTAAGACAGGTTAAAATTTTTAAAGCGAGTTCTTCCATATACGCTCTTTACGATTTGTTTATCGTATTCTTCAACATACTGTTGATAGTGTATTTCTGGTTTATAGTGGGAAGAGTAACCTTGATATAACCATTCAACAAGTTGCTCTGATCGTCTCCTACCTAAAGCTTTAACAGCTTTAGTCGCTCTCTTTCTCTTTTGTAATCTTTTCTTTTGTTTTTTAGTTCCCATTATAATTACGCTCAAAATCTAATAAAAACTTTTTGTGTTCGATACCACAAGCAAAGTTGTCAGTTCCATTATCACGCTTTAATACTCTATGGCAAGGTATTACAATAACTATTGGGTTTCTTTTCATTGCACCACCGATTGCTTGGGCCGACATTCTCCGATTATGAATAAATTCAAATTGATCTCTTAAATCACCATAAGTTGTCGTTGTCCCAAATGGCTGTTTCATTAAAATTTTATAAACTTCCTTTTGAAATGGTGTTATTTCTGGTTTTATAGATAAACTCATAGGATCAGGATTTTGATAGTTAAAATATTTATCTAACCATCTTTTTGTTTCTAAACTAATAGGTGATTCAATAGAACTTCTATTATAATCTAATTTTCTAAATCGTGTATTAAAATATTCTTCAAAATAAAGACCGGAAAGGTCATTATTTTTATAAAGTATTCTGAGGTCTCCTGCTGGAGATTGATACAAATCCGTAAGATATTTCATATTTTCAAATAGTATTTTTATTTTAACAACTATAAAAAGTGATTTTATTAAGCTTATTCAAATTATTAACAATAAGAAAATATTTTTTATAATATATACAATAAGACATTTAAATATTCAAAATTTTTCTAGATGTTTTAAAGGAGAATCAATTGAAAGACGTTTCTTATGTTATTAGTGTTCGTTTTAAAAAAGGTTGTTATAGACATATTAGAATTGATGGACAATATACTTTATTAAATTTAGCTCTTGCAATTTTAGATTCTTTTGATTTTGATTACGATCATTTAAACAGTTTTTATATGGATAATAAGCGACCTAGTGATGAAGAATATCAAATTTTAACTGATCCAATGATGCCTATAGTTGCTGATAAAATAGGTAATGATTATACCTTAAATGAATTGCATTTAAAAAAAGGACAGAAATTTAAATATATTTATCATTTTGGTCCTAATTGGACCTTTAACTGTAGAGTAGAAAATTTTATTATAGAAGAGAAAATTAAAATGTTTTATACTATAATTTAATTATGAAAAAAGAATATTTGAGAGTCGGAGAAGCTGCCAAATTACTTAAAGTAACGCCACAGACAG
>CANQOZ010000048.1 GCA_947625585.1 uncultured Eubacteriaceae bacterium | reverse complement strand
GGAATGAAACCAGTACATCGTCGTATTCTTTATGCTATGAATGAACTGGGGTTAACACCAGATCGGCAGTTTAGAAAGAGTGTAAGGATTGTAGGCGATGTTCTCGGTAAGTTCCATCCACATGGGGATACATCTGTTTATGATGCCCTTACCCGTATGGCCCAAGATTTTACCATGCGCTATCCTACAGTACTTGGTCATGGGAATTTTGGCTCTATTGACGGAGATGCACCAGCTGCAATGCGTTATACCGAAGCCAAAATGGATCACATTTCAAAAGAAATGTTACGTGATATTAATAAAGATACTGTAGACTTCATTGAAAATTTTGACGGTTCTGAAATGGAACCAACAGTTTTAACAGCTCGCTTTCCTCATCTATTAGTAAATGGGTCTCAGGGAATAGCTGTTGGAATGGCAACGAATATCCCTCCACATAACTTAGGCGAAGTTATTGATGCTACGGTTGACTATATCAAAAATCCTGATATTGAATTAAAAGACTTAATGAAGAAAATGCCTGGTCCTGATTTTCCAACTGGTGGTGTAATCCATGGAAAAGAAGGAATTATTAAAGCTTATGAAACCGGTAACGGTAAGATTAAGGTCAGAGGCAGAGCAAAAATTGAAAATGGTAAGCGTGGCAAACATGAAATTGTCATAACTGAGCTTCCTTATATGGTCAACAAAGCAAAACTGATAGAAAAAATTGCTCAACTTTATCATCAGAAAAAAATTGAAGGAATTACTGAAGTTCGTGATGAATCAGACCTAAAACAGGGTATAAGAGTAGTAGTTGATTTAAAAAAAGGTATTGACCCAAATTATATCTTAAATCAACTTTATAAAAATACAGATCTTGAAAATACTTTTGGAATTATAAATCTGGCTTTAGTTCCGGACGACGAAGGCAATCTTCATCCTAAAGTTTTAACAATAAAGCAAATTTTAGAAGAGTATGTAGATCATCAGAGAGATATTATTACCCGAAGAACTAAATTTGATCTAAAAAAAGCAGAAGCCAGAGCCCACATTCTAGAAGGATTACTAATAGCTTTAGATAATATAGATGAAGTTATTGAAATAATAAGATCCAGTCGAAGTGCAAAATCTGCCTCACAAAAATTACAAAAAAGGTTTAAATTGTCAGAACAGCAAGCACAGGCTGTCCTTGATATGAGATTACAGAGGTTAGTTGGACTCGAACGATCTAAGCTAAAAAAAGAATTTAAAGAGCTGAAAAAACAAATTGCCTATTTCAAGAAGCTACTTTCAGATGAAAGAGAAATAGACAAAGTTGTCATTAATGAATTAGAAGATATTAAAAAGAACTACTCTGATGAGAGAAGGACTGAAATCATTGATGAAGATAAGGATATTGATGAAGCCTTCGTCGTGCCGGAAAAGGAATTAAAAGTCTACTATACAGATCAAAATTACCTGAATTCAACTGGTAGAAATAGAACAATTAAGCTACAAGGTAATGATGTTATTAAATACGAGTTTGATCTTACCAATTATGACAGCTTAATTTTTATTAGTGATAAAGGTAAAGCTTATCGCTTATCAGGAACGGAATTTCCGGAAGTAAGAGGTAAAGGTAAACATATAAAGAGTATCTTCACAATGGATGATGACGAGAATGTCATTAATGTCATTCCTGTTCGTGACTTTGAAAGCGATGAAAAGTTATTCTTAGCTACGTCAAACGGAATGGTTAAAAAATTAGACTTAAAAGAATTAGATTCTAATGTAAAAAAGGGTATATCCATTATGAATCTAAAAACTCCAGATAATCGTCTAATTGGGGCCGAATTATTTAAAAAAGATAATGAGGAAGTTGTCTTAGTAACAAAAGAGGGAAACGGAATTCGTTTTGATTCGAGTGATGTTAAACCAACCAAGAGAGGAGCAGCTGGAGTTAAGGGAATAAATATATCAAAAACAGACAAGGTCATTAACCTTGTCGGTGATAAGGAAGTAATCGTCACAGTTTCTGATGATGGTTTTGTTAAGGGATTTAGAACAAGTAGTCTAAATAAACAAAAGAGGGCTGGTAAGGGTCTTAGAATTTCGCCGAAAGGTCAGATTTTAGATTTTGCAATTAGTCTAGATAATCCAGATGAAACATTCTTTGTTAATTCTGAAGAGGAAATTAAAAAGACTAAATTAGAGAAATTAAATAAGAGAACTGATCGTGGAACGAAACTCTTTAATGGAATTGTTACGGAAGTGTTCGTTTAAATGAGCATATGTTAAAACCCGATATCTGGTTCGAATAAAAAAGGATACATCATTTTAACAAAAGCATAATAATTTAAATTCCCACAAGTGTGATAATAAATAGAGAATAGTAGGATTTAATATACCTACTTATTCTTTGTTATTATATTTTATTTTTCAAAGTATACTTAAAGTATAAATTTTTTTAATGCAATTATTGCGGAGGGTTTTTATGAAAGACCAAATATTTGGTGTTTTAACGAAAATCGGACGTTCATTCATGTTACCTATAGCGGTTTTACCTATAGCTGGGTTATTCCTAGGTATTGGTGGATCGTTCTCAAATGAAACGACTATCGCTCTTTACCACTTAGAAGCGGTATTAGGACCAGGTACGTTTCTTGGTAACTTTATGCTCTTATTAAATGATGCAGGTTCTGCCATCTTTAATAATTTGTCCTTACTATTCGCTATAGCAGTTGCCATTGGGATGTCCAATAGAGAAAAAGCAACCGGTGCTTTGGCAGCTGTTATCGGATTCTTAATCATGAATGCTGTTATTTCTAGATTCTTAGTTATAACAAATTCATTCGATTCTTCTTCACTTGCTGCTTATAATGATGCTCAATTATTAGCAGGCATCAGTGACGGTACAATCAAAGATCCATCAACATTTGTTCCAACAGAGTTTGGTGATCCAGGCATCCACGAGTTGCCAAGTGGTGCTACCACAAGTATGTTAGGTTACACCACTCTATCAACAGGTGTTTTCGGTGGTATTGTCATAGGTATGGTCGCTGCTTGGGCAACTAACAAATTCTACAATTGTCAATTACCAGCTGTTATTTCTTTCTTCAGTGGTACTCGTTCAGTTCCAATCGTAGTTGCTGTTTTAGGTATCGTTGTTGGTATCATCATGTACTACGTATGGCCATTCGTACAGACAGGAATGAGCTGGTTAGGTAACCTTGTAACATATACCGGTGCATTTGGTACATTTATTTACGGATATATTGAGCGTGCTCTGATCCCATTCGGATTACACCACGTTTTCTATCTACCATTCTGGCAGACCTCCATTGGTGGTACGATGACAGTCGATGGTAGAACAATCGCTGGGGCACAAACAATTTACTTTGAATTGTTAAGACAGGGTACAATTGATGATTCAGCTGTTCAATATACTCGTTTCTTCGCTGGTAAATATCCATTCATGATTTGTGGTCTACCAGGAGCTGCTCTAGCAATGTATCAGACAGCTTATGAAGATAAGAAAGATATCGCTGGTGGTCTTTTATTATCAGCTGCTCTTTCATCCATGTTAACTGGTATTACTGAACCTATCGAATTTACCTTCATCTTCGTTGCACCTGCACTTTACTATGGAATCCACTGTGTATTAGCTGGTCTATCATTCATGTTAATGCACTTACTCCATGTTACCGTTGGTATGACATTCTCCGGTGGTATCATTGACTTGTTCTTATATGGTGTCCTACAAGGTACTCAGACACATTGGTACATGGCACTTGTAGTTGGTGTAGTTTACTTCTTCATTTACTGGTTCCTATTCAAATGGGTTATCATCCACTTTGATCTTGCAACTCCAGGTCGAGAAAAAGAAGATGATGCTGAAGTTAAACTATATACTAGAGCTGACGTCAATGCTCAAAAGGAAGGCGCTCCAGCTGGTGCTGGTGGACCAATTGATATGAAATCTGCTGCTATCTTAAAGGGTCTTGGTGGAAAGAATAATTTAGATGGTGATGTTGATTGTTGTATTACACGTCTACGTTTAACAGTTAAAGATCCTGAAAAGGTTGATGAAGACTTATTAAAGAGTACAGGAGCTGTTGGTGTTGTTCAGAATGGTAAAGGACTTCAAGTTATTTATGGTCCTACAGTTCCATCAGTTAAGAATGCTTTAGAAGAATTCTTAGAAACACCTGAAGCAGACCATGTTGATGAACTTATCGGTTCAGGTAATGAAGTAGTCTCAGAAGAAACACCTGCAGAAGCAGCTTTAGAAACTACTATAGATGAAAAATTCACAGCACCTATTGCTGGTAGATGTGCAGATATCTCGGAAACTCCAGATGAAGCCTTTAGCCAGAAGATGTTAGGTGATGGTATTGTAATATTCCCAACTGGTGACAAAGTTGTTTCACCATGTAATGGTACTGTAACAGTTATGTTCCCAACCAAGCATGCTATTGGTCTCCAATCTGACCAGGGCGTTGAAGTATTAATCCATGTTGGTATTGATACTGTTAACTTGGAAGGTAAAGGTTTCACTTCACATGTTAAACAAGGCGACGTTGTTGAACAAGGTGACTTGTTACTTGAACTTGACTTACCATATATTAAAGAAAATGCTCCATCTGCTGCTGTACCAATGATCTTTACAGCACTACCTGATAATCAGGAATTGAAGCACTTAAAGACTGGTGATGTAACAACAACTGAAGATGTTGTGGAAGTAGTTACTAAATAAATTGTAATTAACGAACCTGCTAATTATTGTTAAAATAGTTGGCAGGTTTTTTTATGTCAAATTTTAAAATAAATAAAGATTTAGAAAATTATAAAGACGAAGTAATTAAAGTCAGGCGAGATCTACACAAAACACCTGAACTAGGTTTTAAAGAATTTAAAACAAAAGAGTATTTAAAGAATTACCTAGAAAATCTGGGCTATAATCCTGAAAACTTACTTAAAACTGGTCTATTAGTTAAAGTAGAAGGAAATTCTGAAGGTGATTCTATAGCACTACGGGCTGACATTGATGGACTTCCAATTTTAGAACCTAAGAATAAAGATTTTAGGTCAGAAATTGAAGGACAGATGCATGCATGTGGACATGATGGACATATGACAATGCTTCTAGTTTTAGCAAAATATTTAAAAGACCACCCGGAATTCAAGCATCCAGATTTATATCTGATTTTTCAACCTGCAGAAGAAGGTCCAGGAGGAGCTATCGATATCGTAGATACAGGACTCTTTAGAAAAGAGAATATTAAGGAAATTTATGGATTCCATTTAATTCCATTTATTGATGAGGGGATTATTTCAACCAATCCTGGTCCAATGTTTGCGATGACGTCAGAGTTTTATCCTGTTATTAAAGGAAAGCGAAGTCATGCTGGAGAGCCTGAAAATGGGAGAGATGCTTTACTAGCTGGTTGTGAATTTGTTTTAGCTTTACAAAGTATTGTAAGTCGAAATGTTGAGCCAGATGAAACAGTTCTAATAAATGTTGGTAAATTTAACTCTGGTGATGCTATGAATATTGTTTCTGATGAAACCAAAATGGAAGGAACGCTTCGATCTTATAATCCAAAAACACAAATGTTTATGAAGCAGAGACTTTATGAAGTTTTAGATGGAATTGATAAGATTTATGGTACTAAGAGCTCTTTAAATTTTGTAGATAAGTATGATCCTGTTATTAATAATGAAAAACTCTTTGATGAAATTTGGGAAGTAATACCTGAACCAAAACAATTATTTGAAAAGGTCATGCTAGCTGAAGATTTTAGTATGTATCAAAACGAAGTTCCTGGAGTTTTTATTGGACTTGGTACTCGAACAGATGAATATAATTCAGGTTTGCATACTGCAGAGTTTAACTTTAATGAAGAAGTCTTATTAAGAGGTATTGATACTTACCTTAGAATAATTGAAAAGAATGTATGAGAACTTAAGCCTGATCTATGATTCGTATATGCAAGATGTTGATTATGAGAAATGGGCAGACTATTTAACAGAAATTATTAAAAATAATAACCTAGTAGCAAAAACTGTCCTCGAATACGGATGTGGATCTGGCAATTTAACATTACCATTATCAAAAAAATTTAATATTGTTGGTGTTGACTTAAGTGATGAAATGCTAAGCCTAGCTGAAGCTAAATTAAGAAAAACAGGAACAGAACTCTTTAAAGGTGATTTAAGATACTTTGAATTTAATAAAAAATTTGATGCTATCATTTTAGCTTGTGATACTTTAACAATGTTTGATTATGAGGATATAGAAGTTTTCTTTAATAGGGTATATGATCAGTTAAACCCAGGCGGTATATTTCTGTTTGATATCCTTTCTAAGAGTTATTTAAAAGATTTCATTGCACAGAACAATTTTATTTTTGATGATGATAATGTTTATTTTACCTGGACTTCTGAAGACTTTGAAAATTATATTGAATCTTATTTTACCTTCTTTATTAAAGAAGGAAATGGATATCAAAGAGTTGATGATTATCAAAAGCAGTTTATTTTAGATATTGAAATTTTAAAAAAGCTTCTTAAACAATCCGGGTTTGACTTTATTGAGACTTACGATTTTTTAACGAATAATGAAGTTAATAATAAAACTGACCGAATACAATTTGTAGCTGTTAAACCTAAGTGAAATTTTTCCTATTAGATTCTTAAAATAGCGGGAAATAGTTGGGAAATAAATTATTCGGAGTGGAAACGTTAACATTTCAATAAATAAAACCATATCTAATTATTTCGGATAAATAGCCATAATTTCTACGAGCGCGTGTGAAAACGAATACATAGAAAACGAGTTAATAATGTTTAAACATTTACAACAAAATCTTAATTTTGGTTTTGAAAACGATTGCTAAAAGTTTCTAAATTAGATAAAATACCCATAATTATATTCTTTTAAATAGAATTAGATTTAACAGGGATTTAAAAGTTTTCCTTACTAAATCTTTTAAGTAGAAAGTAAATTGGCCTGGAGCAACAGCTTAATTTTATAGCTGTCGCTCTTGTGATTATTGTTTCGGATTAGGATATAGAGTTTTTCTTTTTTTATCATTCCACAATTAAGTTCCTTCATCTAAACTTTCAGAATTAATGAAAAATTTACTTGAATTTAAGAATTGTATTTATTTTAGTCGATTAAATTCGTTTATCTTAAGTTATTTTATTTGGCTAATAAAGATTTTTTGAGATACTTGGCCTATAGTTCTATTTTAGAACTCTAGGTCATATTTGATGTTGAGTTATACTAAAATTTTATTGATTTAATTTTAATAAATTTAACAATTTTTAAAATAAACACTTTTAATTTTTGAATAAGCTGATATAATGTAGTTCTGTTCAAGAACAGTTTAATTTAAGGGTGATTATTACTTGACAAGTCTAGATTGACCTGTTATTATAATAGTCCTGTCGAAATAAAAAGTGCTTGACAGTTACAGAGACTTCGATTATAATAGTATTGTTGACTTAATGAGGCCTGGTAGTTCAGTTGGTTTAGAATGCTAGCCTGTCACGCTAGAGGTCGTGAGTTCGAGTCTCATCCAGGTCGCCAAGCCCAGATAGCTCAGTTGGTAGAGCAGAGGACTGAAAATCCTCGTGTCCGTGGTTCAATTCCGCGTCTGGGCACCATAAATATGCGGAAATGGCTCAGTGGTAGAGCATCGCCTTGCCAAGGCGAGGGTCGCGAGTTCGAATCTCGTTTTCCGCTCCATTTTATTTTGAAATTAACAGACCACCATTCGGTGGTCTTTTTTTATATCTAAAATTAAAATTTATTCTTCAAGTTTTAGCTCAGCTATAATAATCTTAATAACCTTTTCTATTAATTTAAATCTTCTTGCTTTTAAATCTAAAGCTCTAATTTGATCACACAAAATAAATCCAGTTATTGTAGAACGATTATTTAAAGATACATAAAGAGGAAACGATCTATCTGAATTAGTAATTGGACAAGCTAGAACTAAATTTAACATTTTATGATAATGATTATTGCTAACAACAAGCACAGGTCTATATCCGGATTGTTCATGACCTAACTGTGGATTAAAATTTATTAGAATATCTCCCTGATTTATCATATTTCGTTACTTACTGGTTCTCCCCAATCTATTTCTTTAAAATCGTAATCGTCTTTATAACCAGCAAAAAGATCTTTTAAGCTTAAATCTGATTCAAAAGTATTAGATTTTTCTATTATTAATTTATTTTCTTCAATTTTAATACTAACTTCATCATCAATTTTCCATTTCAATATTCGAAGTATATCTCTTGATATTCGTATCCCCTGACTATTTCCCCATTTTTTAATTTTTGTATTCATTTTAATCCTCCAATTCTGGATATCTATAGTATTTCTTAAATAAGTTAATTTAAATAGATCGATTAAATAAGATGTTTATAATATTCAAAATAACAATTAATTATCATCTCATATAAAGGTTATTATGTTTTAAAGTACTTTAAATAATTAAAGCGAATAGGGATATAAGTTCAAATCTCGTTTTCCGTTCCATTTTATTTAGAAATTAACAAATTACCGTTTGGTTATCTTTTTTGGTCTATTTTAAATTACAATGTTATAATTTTGTTATAACAATG
>CANQOZ010000047.1 GCA_947625585.1 uncultured Eubacteriaceae bacterium | reverse complement strand
CTCAAATCATAACCGGTGTTTTTAATCTCATTTCTAACACTTTCAGAAATTACTACCAAAAACTAAAGTATCAAAAATTTCCTAATAAAAAGACTTTTAATGAATTAAAGTCAACTATACAAATTTCTCCTGGGAAATAAAACGCTATCTTTATATCCAGGTTTATAACAGGTATATTCCTAATTTAAATGAATAAAAAAATGAAGTTTAAAAATTATCTCACCTTACATTCACCTATTGTGATTAAGTTTTCTTATTCGATATCTCATCAACTAGAAGACTCTGGATTTAACTTTATCTCATTAAGTAAAGCCTTGAGTACTTCTAATGAACTCTTAGTTAGCGATGGCATCTATGGCTCTAAAGACACCTTTTATATTTTTACCAACCAGGTAAAACTATTATTAAAATTGGATAAAACTAAAAATTCTTTTGTAGTAATTGGTTTTTATCCTAATGAATTTAGTACTAGAAGTACTGCATTAAAGCAGACAGCGATACTTAGAATACCTGAAAAGAACAGTATTATTATCTCTTGTCCCTCGACAAAAGATAGTTACTTCTATAAAGGAAAGCTTACCAGAGTCAATAAACAACTACAAAAGATATTAGTAAAAGCTACTTCTGATAACTCTTCAAAGAAGCTACTTGAAGATATAAAAACATTTACGAAGAGTAGATCCCATCTTTATGATTTAAATAAACGTTCAACTGATTCTAAGAAGGCTCCAATTAGTAAAGAACTCGAAGAGCTACTTGATAATACAAGAACCATTATTGACACTTACGAGGAATTTGAAAAGACTAAAGTTAAAAATATTCAAAAGGTATCCTACAAAAGAATACTAGCAAGTAAAAATAAAACGAATGATAAACCGCATTATGTCTTAGAAACTGGAATTATGGACTATAGTGAATATAAGATCAACACACCAATTCAGCTCACTGATAAATTCGGTAATATTCTTGTTGGTCATATAGCTGATTTTATAAAACAAGATAATGAACATGGTCAAAATCTTGTTGAAATCATATTTGAAGACCAAGTTGACTTAAATAGCCTAAACATTACTGGTGGGAATTTTTCTAAATCTCCTACCTCAGTTATTGCAAATGCCCAAAGAAGAGCTGTAGAAGATATCCGCTCTAGTAGAACTAAAGCTAAATATATTGATAAAGCAATTGCTCAAGGTAAACCCGAAGATTATCAAAAGTCCAGTTTAACTAAATTAGTACATGAAAACTTAAATAGAGATAGAAAGCTAAATGAAAGCCAACTTACAGCGGTTAGTAATGGAATTGATACAAACGATATTTATCTAGTCATGGGTCCACCTGGAACTGGTAAAACCTCTGTTATTGTTGAATGGGTGAAGTATTTTACTAATGAAGGGAAGCGAATTTTAATCTCATCCCAAAATAATGCTGCAGTTGATAATGTTTTAAAGAAATTAGTTGAAGACAAGAATATTGAAATTTTAAGGATTGGTAAGGACTTAAAAATTGATAATGCTATTCTACCCTATACGCTCCCAGAAAAACTTAGGTCTTTAAGATTAAAACTAGAAGAAAGAGCAAATGAAACTGTAACTAGGTTGGAAGAATTAGAGCTTAAAATCAGTACTCTTATGTTTAAGTTACAAGATATTGACAACTTAGAACAACAACTCAAAAAGTTAAAGACTTCACTAGACTCTACCATAAAAGCTGACTTAAACCCTCTCATAACTTTACTTAATCAAAAGCTTATAGAATATAACAAACTCGAATTATACACTGCTAGACTACAGAAAGAGATTGCCGAACTTAATTTAGAAGCTAAGTCGAGTAAAAATCCTGGACTTATAAAAAGAATTAAAAACTTCTTAATAGAAGATACAACAGAATCGAAACTACAAGAGCTTCATTTTAACTACGAACAAGCCCGTAATTCTGAGACAATCCTAATAAACCAGATCAATGATTTAAAACAGAAGTTAAATACAATAATTAACGGACTAAACCAACAAAAAAAAGAAATCAAGAAAATCGAAAGTAAGCTCAGATCTTCAATTGGAACTCTAGAAAAATCCCTCAATTTAAATAACGACTTTAATCTATTTAGTAATAAAAGGCTCCTCTTTAACTCTGATTTAAAGACTAGAAATATTTATATATCTGAAGAACTTAAGAGATTAAGCGAGTTAAAAAGAGTTTATAAAAATTGGGGACTTGAGGTCAAAAAAGAACAAAATTATGGCTTAAACAACATAATCTTAGAAAGTGCTAACGTGGTTGGATCAACTTGTATTGGCATTAACTCTCAGTATGAATTTCATAATCTAGACTTTGACATTTCAATTGTTGATGAAGCTGGTCAGATCCAGATTCAAAATGCTTTAATTCCTATGGCAGCTTCTGAAAAGTTAATTATGTTAGGAGATTATAACCAGATTCCACCTGTAGTTGACGAAGAATTAAAGAATATCTTTATTGAAAACAATCAAACTACAAAACTTCTTAATACGAGTCTGTTTGAACTACTCTATAAAAGAATAGATGACAATCACAAATCAATGTTAGAGATACAGTACCGTATGCCATCAAGTATTGCTGATACAGTAAGTGACTTCTTCTATGAAGGTAAATACAAGTCATGTCTTAAAAAACAGGAAGCAAGTAAATATAGTATCCTTCCATTTTTTGATAAACCTTATGTTTTTATAGATACCTCCGATTCTCAATCTAGGTTTGAAAATGGTCTTAATCTGAAAGGTTATGAAAACAAATACGAAGCAACAATTATCTGTAACCTAGTTGGTGAAATTCTAAAATATGTAAAACCTGAAGAAATAGGTATTATTTCAGCCTATAAAGAACAGATAAAGACTATTCGAAATCTGTTGAAACAAAATGAAATTATTACAGATGAAGAGTTACTTAACTCTATGGTAAATACTCTTGATAGCTTTCAAGGACAGGAAAGAGATCTAATTATTTATAGCTTTGTAAGAAGTAAACGCAGAGCTAAACCAGGAGATAAACGCATAGGCTTTCTAAAAGAAACAAGAAGATTAAATGTTGCAATGACTAGAGCTAAAGAAGCTCTCATTTTAATCGGAGATGCAAGCTACTTAACCCATTGTCTCTATCATGAACAAGACGAAAACGGAGAAGTTATTCCAGAAACAGATGAACGACCCTTTTCTAAATTAGTGTCTAAGATCCTAGATGATGTTTTCTTTAATGGGACCTACGTTGAAAGTTTGAAGGTTTACAGTGGATTTAACCAGAAATTACCTAAACAACAATCAGATAAATAAAATTGATACGAATAACCTCTATGAAATAGTTGAGGACCTACCTGGATTAAAAGTAAAGGACATCGAATTTTGTGCACCTGTTTATTATCCAATTGCCGAAGTTTCTGTCAACTTTAAAGAACGTAATTTTGAAGACTTCGAAGCAGTGGAACAGTTAATTCTAAATCTTTATAAACTAGGTGTTAGTAGTCCTGATATACTTTCTAAAACGCTTGGGATTCCTAAAAATTATATTAAACAGACTCTAAAAGTATTAGAGGGATATGGATTTATCGATTTAAATTCTACTACTCTGACAAAAGAGGGAGAGTTATCACTTAAAAAGGGCAGGAAAATCTATACACATGATGTTGAACAGATTTTCCAACTCGACTTGTTAAATAAACAACTGCTTAAAATCGATGATAGGATTAAAAGTAGTAATCTAAAACTCTTAACAAAAACTTACAAAGAGCGTTCTACTTACAATGAAAAGGGACATCTTGATTTTAATGATAATACCGATGATAAGAAGCTAATAGAACAAATCAATAACAATTTCGACAACCTGGTTAAAAGAAGCTCAGAAACCTTAAGAAAAATACCAGAAAGGATTAATAAAGTAACACCTATCTCAGGTTTTAAATATGTTGACTCCTATATGCTCCTAATTAAGAATTTCGACAATCCAATTGTAGTAGCAAGACGTTATAATCCAACAGCAAAGGAATTTAGAAAGAGAAATGTTTGGAAGCCACTAGGAGTCAATAAACCAGAAGAAGCTAAGTTTTTAGAATTAGAAGGAGTTAACGTA
Source organism: uncultured Eubacteriaceae bacterium (assembly GCA_947625585.1). Classification (GTDB taxonomy): domain Bacteria; phylum Bacillota; class Clostridia; order Eubacteriales; family Eubacteriaceae; genus CANRHG01. The sequence continues at coordinate 4,524 of CANQOZ010000047.1, read as the reverse complement.
AATACAATCGAAGCGACTAACTATATTATTAAATTATTCAATCTAATAACTGAACAACCTTTATCTAAAAGCAATAAACTTGAGGAACTCTATCAAGTCTATCCTTTTAATCAAAATGGAATTCTTGGTATTAGTAGTCAAGGTTTTAAAGATATTATTCAGATTGATCGAAACTTCTTTGAACATTACGATCCTTTCATATTTGAGCTACTCCAAAAAATTAATGAGGAAGGAGAGTTTTTAATTGTTCGACCAAAACTATATGGACAGATTATCTCTTTAACCACGAATGATCAAACACTATATGATCTCTACTCCTATTATCATGAGGGAGTAGCAAAATTAGGTTCTAAAAAGCTACTATTATCTATTGTAGTAAAAGAATTAAACGGGAATTCTCAGAATATTGAGGAAATTATTCGAATTATAAATAAGATAATCAGCAACTAAAACTTATTAAACGCTATTTAAACATTTCGAGATCAAATATTTCTTATAATGCTAGATAAATGTTAGAATATGGTAAACGCTAAAGAAAGAGCATGGCATCTAATTGAAGATTATATTTTTATAGTGCGATTATCAATTTTGTGGTAATTTAAGTATCTTCACCTGTATAAAATTATTAATAAATACAGGAATTTAGTCATGTAGTGTAAAAAAATTGAAGAATTTAGAGCTGTCAAAATCCAAGGTTGGTTATGATTAGCTCTTTTTTTGTCTTTTTGGAGAATTTAAATGAAAAAAGTTGCTGTAATTATGGGAAGTAAGAGCGATTGGCCAGTTGTTAAAAAGGCCGTCGTTCAGTTAAAACAACTAGGAATTGATGTAGAAGCTCATGTTTATTCAGCCCATAGAACCCCAGAGGAAGCAAAAAATTTTGCTGTAAAGGCTAGAGATAATAATATTGGCGTAATTATCGCCGCAGCTGGTATGGCTGCTCATCTCGCTGGAGCTCTTGCTGCTAATACGACCTTACCTGTAATAGGAATTCCATTAAAATCATCTCATCTTGATGGAACAGATGCGCTGTTATCTACGGTGATGATGCCACCAGGAATTCCTGTAGCTACCGTTGGTATTGATGCCGCTCAGAATGCTGCTTTATTAGCTGCTGAAATTTTAGCGGTAAATGAACCTAAACTTGACGAAAAACTTAAAAACTTAAGAGATGAAAATTCAAAAAAAGTTTTAAAAACAGACATTGAAGTTCAAAAAGAAGTTATAGAAATGGAATAACGATGGGACAAGAATATAAGGACATTAATAAAGAAGAATTAGACAATTTAGTAACAGATGAACAACTCTACGAAGGTAAAGCTAAGAAAGTTTTTGCTACTGAAGATCCTAACTTAGTCTTAGTTTCCTATAAAGATGATGCAACCGCTTTTGATGGAACAAAACGTGGCACAATAAGAGGTAAAGGTGCCGTCAATAATCAGATGAGTAATTATCTGATGAATCTATTGGAAAATGAAGGTATTCCTACTCATCTTTATAAAGAAGTAAATGAAACTGATACTTTAGTAAAACACGTTGACATTATTCCATTAGAAGTAATCGTCCGTAATATTTCAGCAGGTTCGTTTGCTAATCATTATGGAGTTGAAGAAGGAATTGTATTCGATCAACCAACTTTTGAATTTTCCTATAAAAACGATGACCTACATGATCCATTATTAAATTCTTCCCATGCACTAGCACTTAAACTGGCTACTCCGGAAGAAATTAAAACATTAAGGGAATACGCTCTTAAGGTAAATGATATTTTAAAAGAATTCTTTTTAAGTTGTGGTGTAACCCTTGTTGACTTTAAACTTGAATTTGGCCGTACCCCAGACGGAACAGTTATCCTTGCTGATGAAATTTCACCGGATACATGTCGTTTCTGGGATGTTGAAACTGGTGAAAAGCTTGATAAAGATCGTTTCAGAAGAGATCTTGGAAATGTTGAAGATGCCTATCAGGAAATGATGCATCGTATATTCGGATAGATTCATTATAGGAGGATAGAATTGGGCGGATTTTTTGGAGCTGTATCCGATCGTGATGTAACAATGGATGTCTTCTTTGGAGTAGATTATCATTCCCATCTTGGAACACGCAGAGCCGGTATGATTATGCATGATCAAGATGAAGGATTCCAAAGACAAATCCATTCTATTGAAAACACACCATTTAGAACTAAATTTGAAAAAGATTTACAAGATTTTAAAGGTTCAGCTGGTATAGGTTGTATTAGTGATATGGATCCACAGCCACTTCTTGTAAGATCCCATCTTGGATTTTACGCATTAACGACTGTTGGAAAAATTGGAAATGCTGAAGAGCTCGTTCAGAAACACTTTGATGAAGGTGGCGTTCATTTTATGGCAATGAGTAATGGTGAAGTAAACCAAACTGAACTCGTTGCTGCTTTGATAAACCAAGGTAATACTTTAGAAGAAGGAATTCAATATGCCCAAAATGTCATTGAAGGATCGATGACAATGCTGCTCTTAACAGAAGATGGGAATATTATTGCAGCTAGGGACTTAAAGGGAAGACTACCTGTATTAATAGGACAGGATGAAAATGGTTATAGTGTTAGCTTTGAATCCTTTGCTTATCAAAAATTGGGGTACCATGATTTTTATGAATTAGGCCCTGGCGAAATTGTAAAAATTACACCAGAAGGTATTGAAACACTCGTAGAACCTGGGGAAGAAATGAAAATCTGTTCATTCCTATGGACTTATTATGGGTATCCAAACTCTAATTATGAGGGTCGAAACGTTGAACTCATGCGTTATCGTAATGGGGAAATAATGGCTCAAGATGAAAAGGATAGAGGAACTTTACCTGATGTTGATTATATTGCTGGTGTTCCAGATTCAGGTGTTCCCCATGCGATTGGTTATGCCAATGTTGCAGAAAAACCCTACGCTAGACCATTCATTAAATATACTCCTACTTGGCCAAGATCCTTTATGCCAACTTCTCAGGAAGTTCGTAACCAAGTAGCTAAAATGAAACAGATCCCTGTTCCAGAACTCATTGAAGGTAAAAAATTACTCTTTGTAGATGATTCTATTGTTCGTGGTACTCAGTTAAGAGAAACAGTTGAATTCTTATATGAATCCGGTGCTAAAGAGGTTCATATGCGTTCTGCTTGTCCACCTATTATGTTTGGATGTAAATTTATCAACTTCTCTAGAAGTAATTCCGATATGGAACTTCTAGCTAGAAGAACTATCCAGGAATTAGAAGGAGACGAAGGACAAAAGCATCTTGATGAATATATTGACGTTCGAACTGAACGTGGACAATGTCTCTTAAAAGCTATCCAGGAGGAACTTGGTTTTGACTCCTTAAACTATCAGACTTTAGATGGTTTATTAGAAGCGATTGGAATAGATAAAGATAAAGTTTGTACCTATTGCTGGGATGGTAGGGAATAATAATGAAAGATTCTCACGCTGATGCTTATAAGCAAGCCGGTGTTGATGTAACAGCCGGCTATGCTTCTGTTGAAAAGATTAAACCACTAGTAAAATCAACGGAGAACGAAGGAGTACTAGGTTCTATTGGCGGTTTTGGCGGCCTCTTTATGCCTGATCTAACTAATATAAAAGAGCCAGTTTTTGTATCTGGAACTGACGGAGTTGGAACGAAGTTAAAGCTTGCCTTCTTATTAGATAAGCATGACACCGTTGGTATCGACTGTGTTGCTATGTGTGTCAACGATATTATCTGCTCTGGAGCTATCCCAATGTTCTTTCTCGATTACATTGCTTGTGGTAAAAATGATCCAGATAGAATTGCAGAAATTGTTTCAGGAATAGCTGATGGTTGTAGACAAGCAGGCTGTGCACTAATCGGTGGTGAAACCGCTGAAATGCCGGGATTCTATGAACCTGACGAATATGATCTGGCTGGCTTCTCAGTTGGACTAGTGGATAAACCAGAAATTTTTGATACTGAAAATGTCAAAGAGGGCGATCTTTTAATTGGCTTAGATTCTAGTGGAGTTCATTCAAATGGTTTCTCCTTAGTTAGAAAACTCTTTGATGTAGAAAATACAGATTTAACCTCTCCAAGAGACGATCTTGATGGCAAGAGTCTTGGTGAAGTCTTAATTGAGCCAACTAAAATCTATGTTCCTGCAATTAAGCTTTTAATTGAAAACGGAATAAAACCACATGGAATCAGTCATATTACAGGTGGTGGTTTTTATGAAAACATTCCTAGAATGCTTCCTGAAGGTTTAACTGCAAGTATTGATCTATCAACTATTCCAAAGCAACCTATCTTTGAGTTAATCCAGGAAACTGGAGAGCTCTCAGACAGGGAAATGTACAATACCTTTAACATGGGTATTGGAATGGTACTAGCTGTAGATAAAAATAATGCGGATAAAATATTAGAGCTCTTTGATGAAAATGGTATTGATGCCCAGTTAATCGGGAAGGTAGTAACTGGTGAGAGAGGGGTAGAACTAAATTGAAAAAAATAGCAGTTCTGGTTTCAGGTGGTGGAACAAAC
>CANQOZ010000046.1 GCA_947625585.1 uncultured Eubacteriaceae bacterium | reverse complement strand
TTTTAAAGAACCTGGATTTATATTATTAGTTAGTGATGGTATTTCTGATGCTATCTCTAATGCTAATATTTTTAAAACACTCAACTCCAGTCAAGATTTTCTTGAGAATAGTAAAAATTTAATAAGGGAAGCATTGAAAAGCAAAGATGCTGATAACCTAACAGCGATTCTCGTTCCCGTTGGGTAAAATAAAAAGTGGGATATATTAATCAACATATCCCATTCTTTCTTCATAATCTTGAATTATCTGAACATTTTGTCTTTCTACATTTGATAAAATTGACGTTGAACTTGCATCAAATTCCTCTGGAGAATACTTTGGTACATACCAATCTTGATTATTAAAATAATTTGCAATCCAATCTGTATCAAACATTCTTCCTTTTCGAGCAAATATCTCGTTTCTTGCTAGAGCTACTTGGTCTTCTGTTAGTCCATATAGTTCAGCTTCAGAGATAACTCTAGAGTTACTATCTGGTAAAAGATAATAATTATTACTTGGAGCAACAAATGTATTATAACTTGGTGTAACTTGAACACTATTTTGGTCTGGACTGGACTCAGTAATTACATAATCAGCAGAAGTAACTGGACTTTTATTTCCATCACTGTCTACTGCAATACTCCGTAAAGTAGTATTGGAACTAACTTTAATCTCCTCACCATTTGCATATTGGATAGATGATTCAGTAGGTTCGGTTCCATCCAAAGTATAGTAAATTTTTACATTAGGATCGTTATCATTTATCTTAATGTATTGTGGAACAGAGTATTGACCTGCTGTTATCGAATAAGTTGGAGGCGATATACTAACAGGAGTTATCTCAACTGCCGGACTAGTATTTCTTCCAAACATTAAATAAGCTGCAGCGAGTATAATTAAAACACCTAGAATTCCCACTATCCAATAGATTGGCTTTTTATTGGGTTTTTCCTGTACTGCTGAGGTAGATCCGGTTGAAGTTGTAGAAACAGGTCTTGGATTCTGATAACTATCGGAATAGGTATCATAACTAGGTTGACTATATGCTTGACTATTTTGAGATATAGTTTGAGCATTATTACCAATTGGACTATAACCTGAATTTACAGTTTCATCATAAGACGGTAATGTTAAATTACTCGTTTCGTTAAGACTAGAATAGGTGTTATAGAAGGGAGTTCCTTCTCCGTTTATAACAATATCTAGAGTTTCAATTGGGGTATTATTTCTAGCATTTGCTAAAGCAGTATAGAACTCATCAGCAGTTGCGAACCTATCTTCTCTTGGAGCAATCGCTTTTAAGATCACATTACCAATTTCTTCTCCACCTAAAATAGGTAAAGCTGGAATCTCCCCAGCTATCCTTTTATTAAAAGCAAAATCTTCTTCAGATGGAGTATAAGTATTAGGAAAACTTGGTAGAAAAGGGTTTCGATTATAATTAAGAAGTCTGTATAAGACGATTCCGAGAGAGTATAAATCGACGGATTCATCATAATCCTCTTTTCCTAAATAAACTTCTGGAGCTATAAAGTCAGGTGTTCCTTTTAATGATTGAGCTCTTGTTTCTTTATCAAGAATCTTAGAAACGCCAAAGTCACCTATCTTAAAATTATTATTGTTATTGACAAAAATATTGTCTAATTTAACGTCTCTATGAATAACTCCACTTTTATGAGAAGCAGATAAACCCTGAAGAATGTCTAAAGACATATTTATAGCATCATTGACAGTAAAAGCATTCGAAGATAAATATTGATTAAGTGGAGTAAGATATTCCATTAAAATGTAGAGATTATATCTTTTAGGATTTTCATTAATATTTAAATCATGTTCATAATATCTAACTACATTTGGCACATCTCTCTCAGTGAAGTCATTTAAAACTTTAACTTCAGAGAAAATTTCATTAAATAATTGATCAAAATAAGCATTTGTTTTGGTTATATCTCCTCCCATTGAATTTAAAACATTTGAATATTGTTTATCATTAGGTAAGGTTATAACCTTTAATGCTCTTACGTATGTTCCGGTCGCATTCTCTTTTACTGCTTTATAAACAGTTCCAAAAGATCCTGAACCTAGAACTTCAACTAAACGGTATCCTAATATAGTTTTTCCGAGTAAATTTTCCATATTTTTTCCAATTTTAAGTTTGTAACGAATTAAATCATAGTGGTTGAAATGATTTCTTAATTTATTATAAAATCGTTGAGATAAGATTACAATTGCAGAATTAAGTGGAGAGCAATGCCCATTTTGAGTATATCAATTTTTTAAAACTGCTATACTAATAACGAGAATAGTATTACTTACCTAGATAAGTATTGTTTTATGAAGAAGAAACCAAAACGAAAAAGTAAATTTAAGATACCTGGAAGATCTAAAATTACTCGACAGAAGTTGCCTAATTTTATTGGAAATTCTAAATCGTTTGAAGATAGAAAAAATAATATTTTAGACGAAAAATTGAAACCAATAATACCTTATCGAGATCCTGAGTCTATTTCGGAATCGGAATGGGAAAAAATTGATAAACTTGATTTTGAATATTTCGATATAATGAGAAATTTCTATAACAGTGTAGTTCCCCGTAAATTCCAGGTTGGGAAAGATTATCATATTTTACGAATGAGTCGAAGCGTAGGAGATCCTGAAAAATTTGGCATAGATGCTTCTACAGGAAATGTTATGATTTCCTTCCTTGGAGCAAAAAATGTTGTTACTCCTGATCATATCTTCGAGTTGGTTGGATCTTTGGAAAATGCTATTGTTACAAGAAATAATTTGGCCAAAGATTATTCTAATCAAGATTTAGCTACTCCATTTACTATACTTGCTGCTGGACCAGTTATAGCAAAATTCTATGTATTAGTCGAAGAAGAACCTTCTCCAGAATTTTTAAAAAAGGACGAGGTAGTAGTTGATTTTAGTGATGAGAAATTTCTAAATTCAATTGATTTTGAACCTGGAATGCATGCAATAGCGAAGAATAATCTTGGTAAGGAGCCAATTACAATTAAAGTTATTAATAGCTCAAATCATCCGGATATTTTCTTTTATTATTTGCAACTAAAACACGTTATGAGGAAAATTGACCAATTTGGTGTTATTGGAATGTAGTAATAGCATCAACAATCAAGTCAATCTTTTACTTTTTATAACTGAAAAGAATCATGAGGAGAATCAATCAATTTGGTTTTTTGATAAATAAAAACGTCTATAACAGCTCTTATTAGTTGTTATAGACGTTATTTTATCTAATTTTTTCCCAAGTCATCTTTAGCAAGAACAACGACTTCTTTATTATAAGCAGCAAAGGCTTCATCTATATGAGCACCTGTTGGTGGTTTAGTAAATAAGCTTACAATTGGTACGATTATTAAGCTTACTAACATACATAAAACACCACAGTTAATTGGACTCTGAAGTAGTGGTGGGAATATCGTTGGTACTAGAATATCTAAGAGCATAACGATAACTGAGAATGCAAAACTAACCCAGCAACTAATTAAACTTGTTCGTTTACTGTAAAGTGACCAGATAAGTGGTCCTAAGAAAGCACCTGCTAGGGCACCCCAGGAAATTCCCATTAGCTGAGCTATAAATGTAACGCTACTTCTGTATTGAATAATAGCTAGGAATGCAGAAATTGCAATAAATACAACAATTAGTCCACGAATCCATAGAACTTGCTGTTTATTATCCATATTCTTAATAACATTTCCCTTTAATAAGTCGAGTGTTAGTGTTGAACTGGATGTTAAAACAAGTGCTGATAGTGTAGACATTGAAGCAGATAAAACTAAGACAACAACGAGTGCGATCAAGAAGTCAGGTAGTCCTGAAACCATTGATGGAACAATAGCATCAAAACCGTCTGTAGCTATATCAATACTATTGCTGTATAAACGTCCAAATCCACCTAAGAAGTAACTTCCTCCTGCTACGATAAAAGCAAAGATAGTTGAAATAACCATTCCTTTATTAATAGCATCTTCATCTTTTATAGCGTAGAATTTACCGACCATTTGAGGTAAACCCCATGTTCCTAATGATGTTAATAAGACAACACCAATTAAGTTAATTAAGTCAGGTCCAAAGAATGAGGTAAAGGCACCAGCTTGCATTGAAACTTCAGGATCATTAACATATGAAAGATCAAGTATAGCTTGGTTGAATCCACCATTAACAGAAAGTACTGCCCAAATGACTGCTATAATTCCAAAAATCATAATTATTCCTTGAATAAAGTCATTCATAGCAGTAGCCATATAACCACCGGCAATAACGTAAATAGCAGTTAGAACTGCCATCATCAAAATACACCAGACATAGTCAATGTTAAATGCTAATCCGAATAACCTGGATAATCCATTGTAAAGCGAAGCGGTATATGGGATTAAGAATACAAATATAATAGCTGACGAAACAATACGGATTGCTTTACTATTAAATCTTGATCCAAAGAATTCAGGCATTGTAGCACTGTCGTAAAATTGGGTCATAATACGGGTTCTTCTGCCTAAAACTACCCAGGCAAGTAGAGAACCAATTAGAGCGTTACCAATTCCAGCCCATGTAGCAGAAATGCCGTACTTCCATCCAAATTGTCCGGCATAACCAACAAATACAACAGCTGAAAAGTAGGATGTTCCGTAGGAGAAAGCTGTTAGCCATGGTCCAACATCTCTACCACCGATAACGAAGTCATTGACTGATCTTGCGGTAGATTTGTAATACCAACCTACCCAAATCATAACTGCAAAAAATATTATCAGTAATGCAACTTTTAAAAACAATTTAATAACTCCTTTTTCGTGAGTGAAACAAGCAATATTTTAACATTGATTTTTAGAAGTTAAGGTAAATAGGAGCGATAATGCATAGATATTTTAAGTATCAAACGTTTTCAACAATAGAAAATTAGGTTTTCAGAAGGTTTTTATGGATAATAAAAAATGATAATAACTAAATTGCCTCAAGCCAAGATAAAAACTGTCCCAATAATTTAAGAAACCTACTGTTGTTATAACTAACCGATTAGATTCAACTGCTTTATATTCAATATGGGATATTTTTAAATTAGGAGAGAACTATGAGTGATAATGATTATATAAATGAAAATAATGTGGATGTTGATAAAATAATAAATTTTATAAACAAATTACTAACCGGTGATGATAGCTTTGATGTTCCTTTTTTAATAAAAGTATATGATGATATTCCTGATAATTTAAAAGATCTTAAGGATGCTATCTGGGATTTAATGTATGAAAAACTACCTGAAAGAATCAAAATGAAGATTAGTCCTGATGGAACAAAAAGAGGATCTACTATTCAACATGTTGGCCAGGATTATACCGAAATACCTGAAAATGTATTGAATCATAAACCTGAAACTTTAGGTGAGTTAACTTTAGATGCGATTATTAAAGCACAGAAAGCTATTGAAGAAGGAAATAATGCTAAAGCTTTTCTTGAAATTGCTTCAACTTTAGAAGCTCTAGATAATGAAGGTATTTTAGAAGATAGCTTTAAAAAGCGTGAGCGGAATTTCAACCATCCGATCGAGAGGGAATATATCAGGTTAATGGAACCAGACGACCGTCCAGAAGGAGATGCCCAAATCGCAAGATTGTTCTACCGGTCAGGTTTTTTAATGAATGAAATTGGTAGATTATCTGAAGCAGAAAAGGAGTTACAGAAATCTCTTTTATGGGATCCTTCAGATTTTGGTACTTTACTTGAATTAGCAAATACCTATAAAGGACTCAATAGACCGGGAGAAACATTTGTTTATGCTGAACAAGCTTTAAATTATGCTTTTGAGCCGACTCAAATCGCTGCTGCCTGGAGATCGATGGGATTTGCTCTAATCGAATTAGAATTATACAATCAAGCAGCTGCTTGCTTTCACGAATCTCTTCGATATGAACCTTACTCAGATGTGGCCCAGAGTGAATTAGATTATATTAGTTTTAAATCTGGTATTGGTATTCCAGAAAAGAATATGGATGATACTATCGAATTTGCTAATAAATTAAAAGTAGACCTTAAGAAACCTTATAAGATGTATAAATTCCTAGATAAGGTAGCGAAAGAATCCGATGATGAAAACTTAAGGAAGTATGCAGAAGAAGTTTCTAAAGATCTAAAACCTAGAGTAGAGGAATTATTAAAAGAAATCGATGAAGCATCAGTTGAGCTTGTAGATATTGATGATTCAGATGATGAATAAAAAAAACAGGATTGTTGGCCTAGTGCTAACAATCCTTAATTTTTGAGTCGAAACGAAATTAATTAAAGCATTAACGCATATAATTATAATTTAAAGAATATATTGAGCAATTATTTTGGCGATTTTATTTAAATCAGCTCCTCGTTTTAAGTTGATTTTAATCGATCCTGCACGAGTCCAAAGTTCAATTTCTGAATTTATGTCTAAAGGTCCTGCATTTTCAATTGAGAACATGTTGATATTTTTATATGGCAAGCTATAAATTTCCTTCTTTTTACCGGTAATTCCTTGAGTATCGCTTACTAACATTCTCTTATTAGTAAACACAGCAACATCTCTAATAGTTCTAAAAGCATCAATTACCTGTTCACCGTCAACAAGTAGAGCTTCTAAATGTTCTGGAACACTCGATTCGACTCCAAAGGTCCATATCAAATTTGATATTTCGTTTCCCATTATTTAAACCCTCTCTTTTTAAGCTATTATACAAAAGAACTATTGTACATTGGTGTATTCAAGCTGTGAATAAATTTTAGTTTCAGAAAAGAATTTCTTATAGAAATAAGCTCATTTCATCTATAAAACTAACATTATAATATCTCCTTAAATACAGGTAACTCACCTATAATTTTAATCAATATATTAAGAAAAACTATAAAGAGATAGAGAAGAGTTGATAAAAAAATAAAGATTAAAATAAGATATTGTTATAGAATAAAGTTAAAATCATTATTACGAGATGATTCGTTAAAGCGTTAAATTAGAGGGTACTTTTTTATTAAGAGTTTCGTAATTAATTGAAAGGAAATAGTTTTCCAACAGAGGTTTAAAATGAATGATTTAAAAGGTATTTATGAACGCATTATGGATCTATATGATCCGAAGTTACCAGTTCCAGTTGTAATTCCTGAAGGTGAAATTAAGGAATTTGATCTTTGGCAGAAAGCATTTGAAGAATTAATAAAGCTTGGATATGCCACAAAAGTTTTTAAAAATATTGAATCCGTTTCATTGGATTTAACACCAGAAGGTTATGACTATATTAAAAAAGAAGTAGAAGGTAAATAGGAACAACTAGAACTTAAAAGGAGGAACTGTTTAACAATTCCTCCATTATTTTATGCATTTAAAATAAGTTCAATTAAGAAAGCATCTTTTTCATTACCTTCATAAACTTCAAGTTCTTCTAATCCTTTAGACGGTGGTGGTAGTTCACCACTTCTAATCTTTTTAGTTAAGAGTTGAGCTGCTTTATTCCAAGCAATATCTACCATTTCCTGACGTTGGGAAATTGGTATTTTAAAATCTTCTATATCTAAATCAGGAATTTCAACATAGATATATTCACCATCATCATAATAAATTGCTGGATAGGTAAATGTTATTTCATTACTCATCTTTATCCTCCTCTTCGTCTTCCAGATGGATGTCTTCTTTCAATACTTTAAGTAGCATTTTACAGTCATCTAGGGATCTATGGGCTTGAGATTCAAGTCCTGCTGCTTTATAGAGTGCGATTTGTTGTGAAGTGTTTATTAAACCAGCATGGATCTTTTGCATATCAACAAATTTACAGTCAATATAGATCCTGGTTCGTCTCATAGCCTGGTTTAAGAGAATTTTATCGTAGGTTATTCCCCAACCAATAAGATATTTATCCTGTGCTATTTGTTTGAATTCTTTTAAAGCTTTATAAAGTCCAATTCCAGTCCTAGCTAACCTATCCGTAATTCCAGTTAATTTTGTAACATAATATCCGATATGATGGGTAGGTCTGACAAGAGTATTCATTAGGACATCGCCTTTTAAGTTAATAGCAGAGATTTCCAGTATTTCATCAGGTTGTTGGACCCCTTCTAAGTCAAAAATAACAAATTTGGAAGGATCAGCTTTAATCTTATCAATATACTTCCTAGCATATTTAACATTACTGTTTAAGATTTTCTTGACTAAGCGTTCATGCTCTTCCTTCTTTTGTTTTTCGCTTTCTTCTAATTCTAAGAGTGTTTTTAAAGGGATATTGGTTTCCTGGCAGATATCAGAAAGGGACATATTTTGTTTAAGTAGTTCGTGGTACCAACGTTTATCATAACGTTCAATCTTATCGATGTCTCTATCAAGTTCTAACGAGATTTGTTCTATTGAATCACCCATTTTTCTTAAGTACTTGTACATAGAGTAATCTTTCTCGTTCTTCTGTTTCTTGATTTCGTTCTGCTTTCTTTGGTCTAAGTGTTCGAGCTGCTTGTAATGGTAGTTGTTTTCACTAATTAACCCTTGATTTAGCCAGATTTTAAGTAGATTGTAAAACCCCTTGTCATCAAGGTTGAGCTGTTCCTCAACATTCTTTAATGGCAAAGTGGCCATGCGTTGATATTTGGTAAATTTCGATTTCATCTTCAGCTCCGAGTTAGTTCTATTAAAATTATAACATTACAAATCTGTATATCTCTTATTTACTTATAAACAGTAAGGTTTAAGAGAAATTTTTACATCTCTATAATTGGAAAAAGTAAGATAATATTTTGGCGA
>CANQOZ010000045.1 GCA_947625585.1 uncultured Eubacteriaceae bacterium | reverse complement strand
ATCATGCTCTCGCTCTTAAAACGTGGTTTAAAGCCAATTGACTCCTTTACCATAATGGAACACGTTCGAAAAGGGAAGGGGTTAACGGATGAGGAACTTAAGAAGATGAGAGATGAAAAGGTTGAAGAATGGTTTATTAATTCTTGCCAAAAGATTAAATATCTTTTCCCGAAAGCTCATGCTGCAGCTTATGTCATTATGGCATTTAGAATTGCCTGGTATAAGATCCATTATCCACTTGAATATTATTCCTGCTATTTTGGAATTCGTTCCAAAGAATTTGACTTAAAAGTAATCTCAAGCGGGTTTGAAGCAGTTAAAGAGGAAATCTTTAAGATTGAAAATGAGACATTTAGTGAATTAACGAATAAGGATAAGGAAAGTTTAACATCTTTGGAAATTGCTCTAGAACTTTATGCAAGAGGATTTAAGGTAAAAGGAGTCGATCTTTATAAGTCTCATTACAATAAGTTCTTAATTGAAGGCGATGCCTTAATTCCACCGTTTAATACAATAAGTGGTATGGGGGATACGGCTGCTGAAAGTTTATACAATGCTATTCATAATGAAGAAATTTTGTCACAAAGAGATTTACTAAGTAAGAGTAAAATTACTAAAACCAATTTAAATAGTTTGAAAGAATTAGGATGTCTAGATGGAATACCTGAAGACAATCAAGTGACATTCTTTTAGAATTAAAAAAGGTGCGAGAGTTCGCACCTTTACTTTTAGAAAGAGACAATTAAACCTTCTTCTTCTGCATAATAAGAATTAAGACCACCCGATTCAATAATTGTAATTGAACCAACGTTAGGATAGATCTTTTCAATATAATGTTTCATTGTAACAGCTCCAGGCATATTCATGGTATGGCCGATGATAACATCAACTCCATCCATATCTTTTAATTTTCCCATTTCCTGTACTAATTTTTTAATAGCCTGAGCTTCCCCTCGAACTTTATAGAGTATTTTAATTGTTCCGTTATTACCTATACCAATTATTCGGATCTTGAACTTCTGGATGATTTTACCTACGATTTTGTTCATCCGTCCGTTTTTAACAAGGTTTTCAAATCTACCTAGTGTGTAAAGTATTTCAAGGGAATCCCGATATTTTTCTAATTCTTCAACTACTTCGTCAAAACTTAATCCCTGGCTAATTAATTCATCTGCTTTATTAACAATTAATAGTTCCGTTCCACTCGTTCCCAAGGAATCAACTATATGGATTTCTTTTTCCGGCATTTTTTCTTGAACTAACGATTTAGCGAGTTGAGCAGAATTGTATGAACCGGACAATCCACTAGAGATAGTTACAGCAATAATTTTGTCGGCATTTTCTTCCTCAAAAGCTTTTTTATAACTATCGGGTGTTGGACAAGATGATGTGGATGCCTCCGGATATTCGTCAATTGCTTGTATTAATTCTTCAACATCTAAGTCATGATTGTCTACAAATTCTTTTGGTCCAACGATCATAGTTAGAGGAACTTCTTCAAATGTAGTATCCCCTTTGGGTTTAAAGTCTTTAGAGACGTCAGCTGAGGAATCAGCTACAATTTTCCAAGCCATAATCTTCCTTTACTAAAACTATAGTTTTAATCAATATTATAATTGAAATTTCCGTTTGCCTACTTTTATTAAAGATTTATCCAAAGTCAGAGTTTTTAAAAGTTCAAATTATACTGATGGTTTAATTTTGTGATAATTTTAAGTTCAACTAAAAAATTTGATCAGAATCATTAAAGTCGTCTTGAAAATATAAGTTAAAGATAAATTTAAACTTAATATTGATTTGTCAATAAGTTAAATTCACTAAAAAATTTATTTCATGATATACTGTTTTATCCACGAAATAAATAAGGAGGCAAACTCCTTGACAATGTATTGATTTCATTTACCGCTCACGTGGGAGCGGTTTTTAGTTTTTAAAAGATTTATTAAAGAATGTTATAAAGGACAACAATTGAAAAGAAAGCTTTCATTTGTAATTATCAAAAAGCTCTAAACATAACTGGAGGAATAACAAAAAACCTAAAACTTAATATGAACATACTGTTAAAAGAGCATGTAAACAAAAGCTAGTCAAACGTTAAGTGATAGTTTTTGGAAAATTTTAGATGATTATAAAAGAGTTTGATAGTCAATTAATTTTAATGAGATTTCTATTAGATTCAATTGAAAAGTTTTAAAATTGAGAATTATTGATTAAAAAAATTCAAAAAAAGTGTACCCGAGTGGAATTGAACCACCGGCCTACAGCTTCGGAGGCTGTTACTCTGTCCTTCTGAGCTACGGGTACATGTCGAACTATTATTTTAACATAAACTTCAGTAATTTTGAAGTTTATAATGAAAATTTATCATAGAAAACATCATAAAACTATAATAATTAAAATTTCATTATATCTAATAATACTTTCATTAATCAGGATTTCAACGTCCAATGTGAACTTCGATACTTATTAATATATCTGATTTTATGAGCGGTAAGTTTTCTGAAGATGAAGTGAATTAAAAAAGCAAAAAATACCAGTATTAAATAAGTTGGATCCTAAAATTCTTTAAAAATTTTAAAATTTCTTGAAAAATTTATTCTAAAATCATTGATTTTTAGCGAAATTTGTCAGTTTTAGAGAAATTTATAATGTAGTAAAATTTTTACCCTGATAGTTGTAAAGATAACATAGATTTTCTAATAAAGATTAAGGTAATCGTTTAAAACTTGCTAAAATCTTATATTTTTGCTGTTTTTCTCCTAAATTCGCTTTATGAATTTACATTTCTTGACTTTTTGGGCTCAAATCAGTATAATAGAATTACAATATATTGTATGCGTAGACGAAATACGTTATTTAGCTAAAGAAAAATTTCGTAATTATCCCTTACGGTCTTGAACTTCGGTTCATTTGTATTCAACCCAGTCGACTGGAAGCTTTTAAAGCTTTAACATTCACTTAAATATTATAAACGATTAAGTGTTAAACAATAAAGACAACAACTAAAAGGTTTAAGTAAAGTTTGTAAAGCTAAAACTACTAAGTTTGTATCATATGCTTTAAATATTTACTTATTCCTAAACCTCTTTAGTCCAATTTTGTTAGTAAACTTGGACAGACTATTCTATGATCATAGATAAAATGACCTTTAGGATGATAGTGGGACACCCTAAAGGTCTTTATTTAAACGATGAATTTATTGATTAGGAGCAATTTCTGTTATTGAATTACAGAATTCTTTCTGGCTTTATTTTCCAAAGAAAACGAATTCTCTTTATTTTTTAAACAGGTTGTTCTATTTTCTTAATTCTCAGATTGTTTTAGTACACTTATTTCTTCAGTGAACTTATCACTCTCAAGTTATGTATTTCAAGAGAATAAATTGAACAAACTGAACGTTGTTAAAAGTAACAATTAATTTAAATAATTTTTGTTAATAATAATGAAAATGTGGATATTAAATAACTGGAACGTTAAAAGAACAAGTACCTTTTGAAATGTATTTATTCAAAAGGTACTATTTATGAGGTTAGTACCACCTATTTAGGTGGTTTTTTTATTTATCTAAATCAAATTTATTTGACATATTTATTCAGGAAAAATCAAAGGGGAAACTCCAATTTCAAATGCAATCCGAAGACGACATTTGAAATTGTTGAATACCCTTCCGATACAATCAAAAGTATACCATAATCTGTTTTAAAAAACTTCAAAAAATGTAATTAAATTTAAATAAATCCGATTACATTTTTAGAAAAATTTTAATTGCATTATTGTTATATCTATTTCTTTTATTTACCTAATATAAATCCCTTGGAACACGACGATTTGGAATTTTAGTTAGAATTTGCTTCGCTTCCTCAAAACACAAACTAGCTTTTGGATCAGTTGCCGGATTAAAAATCCGGATGGGTAAACCGTCACGGTAGGTTTCAAAAAGCTCATTAAAGTTTATCATTTCGTCGACACTAAATACTATTGGAAAATTTTTAACAATTCCTCGGTCGACTATGATTTCAAAAGGTTGATCTGGATCTATATCCTTTTCAAAAACAATAGCTTTAAGCTTATGTGGATTAAAGTATGGTAAATATGAACAGAGATCTCTCCCAACAGTTAAACCTTCTATACAAAATGCTAAAACTAAATCATCAATACCTTCAAAAGCTTCTACAACTGAAAATACGGTATCTCTACAAAAGAAAACAACTCCGTATTCTTTTTTATGAGTAACTGGATTAATAATGTCGTTAACAGCTACTCTAGAAAAACGATCATTATCTTTATAATTTTCTTCAGGATATAAGTGCTGTAGCATTTTAATTAAAGCTTTTTTATAACGATTTTCTAACCTTGCTTCTCTATTATCTGATCTGTTAGGGATCTTAAATTTTCGTTTTTTAGTCATTTCCTAATTTTAATAAACAAGCGTAATTTTCTTAAGTATATTTTATAACAAAATAATGTAAGCTTTACTTCTTTCTACAATACAACTAGTTCCAATTTACTATTCACAATAAACATTGAATCATCTATAAACAATAATAGGTTAATCAAAAAATAAAGCCACTTATTCCCTAATTTTAGAGAGAATAAATGGCTTTTTAATTATTCAAAAGCGAGAATCTTTATTAAAACGCTCTGGTGAGTACCACCAGAACGCCTTTCATATTTTATAAGAAGATTTTATTAGACATAGAATAGTAGATCTTCATAAATTGGATATGGCCAGTATTCTTCACCAACTAATCCTTCTAACTTATCAGCAGGTTCCCTAACTTTATCCATAGCAGGTATTACCTTTTCTTGGAAGAATTTAGCTTGATCATAACCTGGTTCTATAGCTTTTGCTTTTTTATCTAATTTTTCAAGACCTTCAGTAGCTTCTGTTAGTTCAGCAGTCAAATCACTGATTTTTCTTAAAACCTTTTCTTCAGTTGTAGTATTAATATCAAGATTTAAGCCCTTCTTATTGCTTAAGGTTTCTGTTAAATCACGAGTATAATCTAAGCAAGCAGGTAGGATTTCATGGTAAACCATCGAAATCATTGTTTGAGCTTCAATATTGATAGTCTTAGCATAATCTTCGAAATAGACCTGCTGTCTAGCTTCCATTTCAGTCTTGTTTAAAATGTTATTGTTTTCGAATACTTCAATATTTTTATCAAGTAGTAATTCCTTTAAAGCATCTGGTGTTGTCTTTAAGTTTGGTAAGCCTCTCTTTTCTGCTTCTTCGACCCATTTTGGATTATAGTTGTCACCATTGAAGATAATACGACTATGGTCTTTAAGATGTTTCTTTAACATTTGACGGAGTTCCTGATCAAAGTTATCTTTATCCATCTTATCCATTTCTTCGTTAAACTCTTTTAGAACTTCAGCAACAATCGTATTTAAGGTAATATTTGGGTCTGAAATAGACTGGTTTGAACCGAGCATCCTGAACTCAAACTTATTTCCTGTAAAAGCAAATGGAGATGTTCTGTTTCTGTCCGTATCATCTTTAAAGATATTAGGAACAACATCAACACCAACGTCGATTTGTTCTCTTTCACTATTATCTTCTACAGTATCATTCATCAAGTTATTGATAGCATTTTCCAGTTGTTCGCCTAAGAAGATTGAAATAATAGCTGGTGGTGCTTCATTAGCTCCTAAACGATGGTCATTACCAGCTGAAGCAACATTGATCCTAAGTAGTTCAGGATAACGGTCAACTGCTTCAATAACAGCTGTTAGGAAAGTCATGAACTGTAAATTTTCAGATGGATTTGATCCTGGGTTTAATAGATTTTCACCTTCATCTGTACTGATTGCCCAGTTATTATGTTTACCAGAACCATTAACACCTTCAAACGGTTTTTCATGAAGTAGGCAATATAGATCTGCTCTGTAGGCAGCTTGTTTCATTACTTCCATGATTAACTGGTTATTATCAACAGCTTGATTGGAAGTTGAAAATACTGGTGCTAATTCGTGCTGTGAAGGAGCAACTTCGTTATGTCTTGTTTTTGAAGGAATTCCTAATTCCCATAATGAACGGTCTAAGTCCTGCATATAACGGCAAACACGACCACGGATTTTACCAAAGTAGTGATCGTCTAATTCCTGTCCTTTTGGTGGTTCAGCACCAAACAAAGTACGACCCGTTAAAATGAGGTCTTTACGCTTTTTATACATATCACGTTCAACTAGGAAATATTCCTGTTCAGCCCCAACAGTCGTTGTGACTTTTTTAACATCTTTTCCAAAATGCTTTAATGTTTTAATAGCTTCATCGCTTATAGCTTTCATTGAACGTAAAAGTGGAGTTTTCTTATCAAGAACCTCTCCTGTATAGGAAATGAAAGTAGTTGGAATATAAAGAGTGGTTCCTTTGACAAAGGCAAAAGATGTTGGGTCCCAAGCAGTATAACCACGAGCTTCAAATGTAGCTCTTAATCCACCTGATGGAAATGAGGAAGCATCGGGTTCGCCTTTAACAAGTTCTTTACCAGAGAATTCCATGATTACTTTCCCTTCATCTGTTGGGTTAATAAATGCATCATGTTTTTCGGCTGTAACCCCTGTTAATGGTTGAAACCAATGTGTAAAGTGGGTAGCACCTTGTTCAAGTGCCCAATCTTTCATAGCGTTTGCTACAACTTCAGCAGTTTCTCTTTCAAGTGGTTCGTCTTCCTTCATAACTTTAACCATTGAATTGTAAACATGCTTTGGTAGTCGCTTACGCATAACGGTTAAGTTGAAAACTTTTGAACCAAACAAGTCAATTATTTTTTCCTTCGTATCGTCGTTGTTAACTTCGTGTTCTATTTCAATATATTCAGGCATTTAAAATCCTTCTTTCAAAAGCTATAAAAAAAGCGCAGCAGACAGTAATCCCTGTCCCTGCGCCTTTGCTATTTCGATAAAATTATAATCACATAATTTTGAAATTACAAGAATTAACTTGTAATTTTTTTCATTGAGAACAATTTCAATTTCAAATTTTTAATAAAATTTCTGAATTTTATTCGTTTCTCAGCAATTTTTCACTATGAAATTTAAAATAGTTGTATAATAATAGTTGTACTCCTTAGAATTTACTAAAAATTTAGTAAATTTTTAATCTCCAGTTTTGTCATTTCTTCTGGAGATTTTTATTATAATTGAAAAACGTTTACCTTCTTTAATCTCTTGAAAATATTTTCAAAATTTTCTATAATTTAGGTTGCAATTTTATGATGAATTTAAACAAAGGTGTTTGATAGGAATTCTATTCCTCAAACACCTTTTTTATTCTAGAAAGGAATTTCTGTTATGTTACGCAAGGAAGGACAAGTAAGGATCCCTTCAGGTTGCGCTATTTGCGGTATTATCGATCGAACTGGAAAGAATTCAATTAACGGTCAGAGCATTGTTGATGCAATCCGTGTTATGCATGACCGTTCTAATGGTCTTGGGGGTGGCTTTGCCGGTTACGGGATTTACCCGGAATTTGCCGACTATTATGCGTTTCACATCTTTTATGATGATATGCAGGCTAAAGAGGAAACGGAACGTTACCTAGACCAGAATTTTGAAATAGCTTCAATGGGAATTATTCCAACAAAACCTGTTGATTCGATAACAGAAGCTCCTATTATTATGCGCTACTTCGTTAAACCATTGATGACTCACGTAGAACAGCATGACAATGTTGATGAAAGAATGTATGTCGTCAATTCGGTATTTCATATAAATAAAAATGTTGAAGGAGCTTACGTCTTCTCGAGTGGTAAAAACATGGGAGTTTTCAAAGCAGTTGGCTACCCGGAAGATGTTGGGGAATTCTACAGACTAGACTTATACGATGCCTATTGTTGGACAGCTCATGGTAGATATCCAACAAATACGCCTGGTTGGTGGGGTGGAGCTCATCCGTTTGCTCTACTTGACTATTCTGTAGTCCATAATGGTGAAATTTCTTCATATGACACTAATCGCAGAACAATTGAAATGTTTGACTATACCTGTTCACTCTTAACGGATACGGAAGTTATCACCTACATTATTGACTACTTAAATAGACGTCAGGGGTTTAGCTTTGAAGATATAGCTAAAGTTATCGCTGCACCATTCTGGGAAGAAATCCAAGAACTACCACAGGTTGAACAGGAACGTTATAAAACACTCAGAAATATGTTCTCATCATTTCTGGTTACAGGACCGTTTTCAATCATTTGTGGTTTTGAAAATGGACTAATGGCATTAAACGACAGGTTAAAACTACGTTCCATGGTAGCTGGTGAAAAAGACGATATCGTATACATTGCTAGTGAAGAAAGTGCTATCAGGGAAGTTTGTCCTGATATTGAAGGAATCTGGGCTCCCGCAGGAGGAGAACCGATTATTGTTAAAGTAGATCCGGAGGCTAAACAGAACAATGCCGGTTAATTATTTATATCCACCTTTTGAGGTTCACAGAGACCAAAGTCGATGCATCAAATGTAAAGTTTGTCAAAGACAATGCTCAAACAATGTTCATCACTATGATGAAGAATTTGACTGTATGGTTTCTGATGAAGCAAGCTGCGTTGACTGTCAACGCTGTGTTTCACTCTGTCCGACAAGAGCTTTAAAAATTGTTCCGACAGAGAACCAATTTAAATTAAACAACAACTGGAAACAAAGTAATATCGAAGAAATTTACCGCCAGGCAAACACTGGTGGGGTTCTACTCTCTAGTATGGGTAATCCACAGGACTATCCAATCTATTGGGATCGAATCTTAATTAATGCTTCACAGGTTACGAATCCTTCCATAGACCCTTTAAGAGAGCCAATGGAAACGAAAGTATTTCTTGGTAAGAAGCCA
>CANQOZ010000044.1 GCA_947625585.1 uncultured Eubacteriaceae bacterium | reverse complement strand
GTAACGCCCTGAAGCATCTCCTCTAAACTCCGACTGGCATTAGTAAAATACGAATTGTCAGAAGCTCGGTGAAGTCGACTGAAAACTACCCTAGTAAGTTTAACTTAAGGAAATTTCAAAAGATTGTAGTTGATAGGTCGGGAGTCTAATAGACTTAATTGATTAATAATTCAATTATAGGTCTAATAAGGTAGATTTTAAGTATGGTTAGAATGTCCAAGAGGACTGACGAATCTACGAATGTACAAGTCTATAGATAAACTGTTAGAAATGACAGAAGTTTCAATTATGAAACAGTCTGGGGGTTAAGTAAGAGTGCCATCTATGAAAAGCCCATAAATGTTACAGGCATTTAAGTCACAATGTGATCCAGACAGGCTTATAGTAGAAACCTGAACCTACTGAAAGATAGAGTTATCGGAACGAGGAAAGGTACCAGCCAGTAAGGTTGTAGACGAAACCAGAAATGGAAATAAGCTACTTAACTGGTATTGAGAGCGGTGGAATGACTGAAGAAGCCGGGGAATAAAATCCGGTGGAGGAATAGCCACTAGTCGTATTAAACAGGAGACAAGTAATCATACCAATTCATCCTAAATAATAATTATCCTGTTAACTACGATGGAACGCCGAGTGCGGTGAAAGTCGCATGCTCGGTGTAGATCGGGGGAAAAGCTGGAGATCGTATCAAATGCTTACCTATCGATATAAGGAGACGTATCTGACGGAGCTGAATCCGGAACAACTGGACAAGGTAAGAAAATAGAAGCTCTTACTATCCGTTTAACAGGTGAAAATGCACCTAATTATAACTTATATTATCGAACTCATGTAGAAAATTATGGTTGGTTAGACTGGGCAACTGATTATGCTGCAAGCGGAACTGCTAACCACAACTTCCGTGCTGAAGCTATTGAAATTATAATCAGTCCAAAAGATGAACCAGCTCCAGGACCAACAACTACGCCAGCTGTTATGGCTACTTCAAGACTTGAAGCTCGTCATATGTTTAAAGTTAATTCATATCGTCATGGTCATAATATGAATTATGTAACAGGTGATGCAAACTTAAAGAGAGTTGCTGATGCTAGAATTCAGGAATTACCTGTAAAGTTTAGTCATATTCGTCCTAACGGTAAAACTTATGAAACCATCGTTAAAGATGTTTTCCCTAACTTTAAAGGAGTAGGTGGAGCTATTATTGAAAATATCAATATAGCACGTACACCTCTTATGACTAATCCAGAATATGCATTTGACTATTTATCAAGTAATGTTCATCAGTTAGATATTGTACTAACACCTGGTGCAAAATATATGGCATGGGCATCTACAACAACCGGTCGTCTAGGTTATAGTGTTGAAATCTTCTGTGGATTAGACAGAGTAGATTTTGCTGATTAAGAAATTATCAACTAATAGAGATATAAATATTCTCTTCAAATTTTATAAATCTATAACAAAAGGGCTTAACAATTGTGCTAAGCCCTTTTATTTTTCTCTAAATTTATATTAGCTCTAACTTCTTATTCATTTGCTTCTCAAGTACCTCAAGCTCTTCACGCCAAATTTGACTGCTTACATCCGTTGGCATTCGCCAATCACCTCTCGGTGATAATGAAACAGACCCAACTTTTGGACCATCTGGTAAGGTACTTCGTTTAAACTGTTGTGAGAAAAATCTCGAATAAAAAGTCTTTAACCATTTTAAAATTTCTTCATCAGTATAGTCCCCTTTAAAAGTTTCTTTTGCTATTGCAAAAATTTTTCTGGGACTATAACCATTTCTTAAATGATGGAACAAGAAGAAGTCATGTAGTTCATATGGACCAATTTTTTCTTCTGTTTTTTGTTCAATCTTACCTTCTTCGTCAGGTGGTAATAATTCTGGTGAAACAGGAGTATCTAAAATATCATAAAGAATTTTCTTTAAATTTTCCTCACTATTGTCAGCATAATAACGTACTAAATACCGGACTAAAGTCTTTGGAACATCCGCATTAACACCATACATTGACATATGGTCTCCATTATAGGTAGCCCAACCTAAAGCTAATTCAGATAAGTCTCCTGTACCAACAACAATACCATTGACTTGGTTAGCTAAATCCATTAAGATCTGCATTCTTTCTCTAGCTTGAGAATTTTCATAAACAGTATCCTTTTGGTCCAATGGATGGTTTAAATCTTTTAAGTGTTGTTTTACAGATTCTCTAATAGGAATTTCCCTAAAATCAGCCCCAATTTCTTTAATTAAGTTAATAGCATTTTGATACGTTCTATCAGTTGTTCCAAATCCAGGCATAGTTACTGCTTTAATTTTATCTGGACTCCATCCGAACTTATCACATGTTTGTTTAGCTACTATTAAAGCTAAAGTTGAGTCTAATCCTCCAGAAATACCTAGAACTAGGTTCGTATCATCCCCAATTTTACTAGCTCTTGTACCGAGTCCAAAAGATTGAATGTCTAAAATTTCTTTAGACCTCTTATCTCTGTCCTCTGTATTATTAGGAACAAATGGGTTTTTACTAAACTCACGTGTTTGAACATCTGTTAATTCTAAGTCGATATCAACTTCAGCTAATTTTTCGTTTGTTTTTGAATCTTTATAACTAGCTTGAACTCTTCTGTCATGTATTAAGATCTCTGGATCTATTTGAGCTTTAACTATTTGATTTTCCAATAGAAAGCGTTCTGATTCAGCTAAGATAATTCCCTTTTCAGCAATAATAGCATCACCTGAGAAGACGAGATCTTGTGTCGATTCACCAAAGCCACATGAAGAATAGAGATAAGCAACGTTAAGCCTAGCACTTTGTTGAGATATTAATTGTTCCCTGTACTCATTTTTAGTAATAGTTTCATTACTAGCAGAAGGATTAGCTATAATAATAGCTCCTTCATTGGCCAATTGAGTACTTGGCGGATTAGGTGCCCATAGATCTTCACATATTTCAATACCAACTTTAATCTCAGGATTATTTCTGTCTTTAAATAGAATAGATGAGGTTAAAGGTACTTTATAATTATCAAAATTTACCTCTCCCTCAATACCAGCTCCTGAGTCAAACCAGCGCTTTTCATAATATTCCTGATTATCAGGTAGAAAGATTTTAGGAACTAATCCTAATAATTTACCTTTTTGAATAACAGCAGCTACGTTGTAGAGCCTACTTTCATAACTAAAAGGTAATCCTACTATAATTAATTTATTATCTTTATCCGAATACTTTACTATTTTCTCTAATGCTTCAAGTGCTTTATCTAATAATGTCGTTTGAAAAAATAAGTCACCACAGGTATAGCCAGTAATAGCAAGTTCTGGAAAAACAACTATTTGGCTTACTTTATCTTTTTTTAAACATTTAATTATTTCATTTGCATTCTCCATCGGTTGAGCTAAATGAACCTTTGGAATTGCACAAGATACATTAAGAAAATTTAGAATACTCATTCGTTTAATTTTTTATTTTTATAATCTATCGCTGCCTCAACAAATCCATTAAATAAAGGATGTGATTTGTTAGGACGTGATTTGAATTCTGGATGGGCTTGTGTAGCAATAAAGAATGGATGTTCAGGAATTTCAATCATTTCTACCAAAGCTTTGTTTGGTGAATAACCAGATATTTTTAAACCATTTTCTTCAAGTAATGGAATATATTATATCGATAGGTAAGCATTTGATACGATCTCCAGCTTTTCCCCCGATCCACACCGTACATGCGACTTTCACCGCATACGGCGTTCCATCAAAACTGAAAAAATAATTTCCCAATTAGCTTTTCACTTTTGACTAGTGGCTGTTCCTCCAAATTATCATCAGTCATGCCACCGCTCTCAGTACGATTTAATCAACTTATCCTAGCAGGTTTCGTTGAACCTAAGCGTTTCATACCTTTCCTTGTTCCGGTAATTCTATCTATTCATCTTTGCCTGACGGTCCCCACTATAAGCCTGTTTGAAATATCCATTAATAAATAGAGGGTTTTTCATAACAACGTATCTTACTCAACCCTTCAAACTCCTAATTTATAGGACTGATTCATTTCTAAATCAGAGTTATTTAGACTCATTCTTGCACGGGTTCGTTTCCTAACCGTTTAACAATTTTTAGACTCCCGACCTATAAGATACACCATTTAGCTTTCCTATAATTAGGGTATCTCTCAGTCGACTTCACCGAGCTTCTGACAAGATTGCCAGTCGGAGTATTAGAGGTGCATTTTGGTTAAAACCTCATTCTGCAACTCGAATTACCAGTTCACTTTCGTGTTTAAGCTTTTCACTTAAAAACAAGTCGCACCATTGTTAACTTCATATCTGTGGCGGTGTCTTTCCTGGATTTCCTTATCCCCATAGAGTTTACTTGCTAGAGTATCATCTACGATAACTGTAGGATAGGAACCTAATCTCATTGTTCCGCCTATATTTTCGATTTTTTTCTGTTCATCCATTAAGTCAATGACTGGATTGTTTGTTTCTGGATTAATTTCGGTTGAATCGGCATCTTCAATTCCCAGAACATCACGAGCAAATTCAACAACAGCTAATTGCAGTCCTAAACATAATCCAAGGAATGGAACACCATTCTCTCTAGCATATTTTATGGCTTGGACTTTACCTTCAATTCCTCTATTATCAAATCCACCAGGAACTAAAACACCATCAAGACTACCTAATAGTCTATCAACATTTTCACTAGTCAGGTCTTCTGAATTAATCCACTTAATATTGACTTCCTTTTCGAAGTTAATACCGGAATGTCTTAAAGCTTCTGCAACTGAAAGATAAGCATCGTGAAGCTCAACGTATTTACCAACTAAACCTATCTCAATTCTTCCATCAGGATTTTTAGCTTTGTTAACTAAATTTTTCCATTCAGTTAGATCCGGTTGATTATTTTCAATGCCTAGTTTATGACAAATGACATTTGCTAAGCCTTCCTTTTCTAACATTAGTGGAACTTCATAAAGTTCATTAGCATCGTAATTAGCAATAACATTATCTTTTGGAACGTTACACATACTGCTAACTTTACGCTTTAGACCATCATCGAATTCATATTCAGATCTTAAAACAAGAACTTCAGGTTGTATTCCAACAGATAAAAGTTGTTTGACTGAGTGTTGAGTTGGTTTAGTTTTTAGTTCCCCAGCTTTACCTAGATAAGTTAGGAGTGTTACATGAACATAAACCACATTCTCATCACCAAGATCATCCCTAAGTTGTCTTATCGCTTCTAAATATGGTTGTGATTCAATATCACCAACGGTTCCACCAATTTCAGTTATTACAATATCCGGCTCTTCTTCTTCGATTTTTACTATATTCTCTTTTATTTCATCTGTGACGTGTGGAATAACTTGAACTGTTTTTCCTTTATAATCACCATGACGTTCCTTTTTTATGATGTTCCAGTAAACTTTACCAGTTGTAACATTACTGTATTTTCCTAAGTTAACATCTGTAAAACGTTCATAATGTCCAAGGTCTAAATCTGTTTCAGCACCATCATCCGTTACAAAAACTTCACCATGTTGATAAGGTGATAAAGTACCAGGATCATAGTTTAAGTAGGGATCAAATTTCTGGAGTGAAACCTTATAACCACGCTCCTTTAATAACCTCCCTAACGAAGCGGAAGTAATTCCTTTTCCAAGTGAAGAACAAACTCCACCCGTCACAAAAATATGCTTTACTGCCATCTAAAATTTCCTTTATAAAATTTCATTATCGACTTCAACTATTTTTTCATCTTTTTTATATACACGAGGAACCCGCTTGTTTACCATACAGGTAACCTCATAATTAATCGTACCTAATTTATTGGCTATTTCATCAGCCGATATATTCTCTCCGAATAGCTCAACATCATCTCCAACTTTAGTATTATTACCAGTTGTATCTATTATGCACTGATCCATACAAATATTTCCTAAAATTGGAGCTCTTTGACCGTTAATAAAACAATCAGTTCCTTTATGGGAGAGCATTCGAGAATAACCATCGGCATAACCAACATTTAAGGTTGAAACATCACGCTCCTCTGGAGCGATATAGGTCCTACCATAACCAACACTGTCCCCTTTATGGAGTTGTTTTAGATGGATTACTTTAGTTAAAAATTTCATAACAGGTTTTAAGTCCAGATTTTCATAATTAACTTCTTCTGATGGATAAAGTCCATACAATATGATTCCTGGACGAACCATGTCAAAAGTTAATCCATCTATATCCATTAAAGCAGCAGAATTTTCAGCATGTTTAATTGGAATATCAATTCCTTCCTCTTTTAAGTCATTTATTACATTGTTAAATAACTTAATTTGCTTATTCGTAAATTCCTTATCTTTTGAGTCAGCTGTAGCAAAGTGGGTAAAGATTCCTTTTAATTCTATTCCTTCAAGTTCATTAATTTTTTTAATCTCTTCTACTGCTTCGTTAGGATGGAATCCTATTCTACCCATACCAGTGTCGATTTTTATATGAACAGGAACAACTTTACCTTCTTTTTTTGCAGCTTCAGATAAGTTTTTAGCAAATTCATACTGATAAACTGTTGGTTCTAAATTATATTCAAGTATTTGTGGAATATGGTCATCAAGTGTTCCACCAAGAATTAAAATAGGTGTTTTTTCAATTCCGTTTATTCTTAAGTTGATACCCTCTTCAACAAAAGCTACTGCAAAGTAATCAACACCTTCACTCTCTAACTCCTTAATAGTCCTAAATCCATGACCATAGGCATCCGCCTTGACGACAGCACAAATTTTCTTGTCACCAGCTTTATTCTTAATGTTATTAAGATTGAATATAAGATTGTCTAAGTTTATTTCAGCTCTAGTTGGTCTAATCGGACAATTGACTTTCTTTTTCATTAGAGTTTTTTTATTAAATTTTTAACCAAATCAATTGTTTTGTCTGAAGCAAATTGAGCATTTTTTACTGATAGTTCATCGGAATTTTCATCAGCAGAATCTGAGATAGACCTGATGATTAAAAATGGTAAGTCATTTAAATAACAGACTTGAGCAACAGCAGCTCCTTCCATTTCACAAGCAATTCCATCAAATTTCTTCTTAATAACTGTCTTTACTCTTTCATCATCTAAAAATAGGTCAGCTGTTAAAATACCACCAACTTGGTAATTAATTCCTAATTCATCAGCAGCTTCTCTTCCGGCCTCGATTAATTCAGGATCAGCTTTGAAGTAAACACTTTCAATTCCTGGAATTTGTCCCATCTCAAAGCCTTCACCAACAGCATCAAAGTCATATTGAGCTGTTTTATCAGATAAAACAATTTCACCTATTTCCAATGAATCATTTAAACCACCAGCTATTCCAACATTAAAAATAGTATCAGCTCCAAAACGATCAATTAAAATTTGAGTACAGCAGGCAGCATGAACTTTGCCTTGTCCACTCATACCTATTGCAACATCTTTACCTTCAACTGTTCCTTTCACAAAAGGCATTGAAGCTATTTCTTCATTACTTTTATTTTCGACTAGTTTATTCAGAGCCGAAAATTCTTCTTCTATAGCTGTAATTATTCCAATCATATTAACTGTCCAGTTTTAACAGGCAGACAGCTTGAGCTGCAATTCCTTCTTTATTACCTGTAAAACCTAACCCTTCTTCTGTTGTAGCTTTAATACTTATACAGTCAATGTCAATTCCAAGTGTTTTTGAAATATTAACCCTCATATCTTGAATATAAGGTTTAAGTTTTGGTTCTTGAGCAACGACTGTTGAATCAATGTTATTTATTTTATATCCTAAGCTTATAATTTTATCATTAACATAATGAAGTAACTTTAAACTTGAGATTCCTTTATATTTATCATCCGTATCGGGAAAATGTTGTCCAATATCACCAAGTGCTAAAGCACCTAATATAGCATCCATTATGGCATGGACTAAAACATCACTATCAGAATGACCAAGTAAACCAAACTTATGCGGAATTTTTACACCGCCAAGAATAAGATCTCTATTTTCAACCAACTTATGGACATCATATCCTGATCCAATTCTATAGGTCTGTCTCATTACATTTCCTCTGGTGCTTCTATACCAAGAATTTGAGCACAATTCTTTAAAACTTGTTTAACTGCTTTAACTAAAGCAATCCTGGTATTTCTTAAGTTAGCATCTTCTACATTAACACGACAGGCATTATAAAAAGTATGAAAAGCTGAAGCTAGATTTCTAGCATATTTGGTAACCCTACTTGGATCTAAAGTGGAAACTGATAATTCTAGTTCATCTGGAAATTCGGATAATAATTCTAAAAGTTCCTTTTCTTCTGATTCAACTAGCAAATCTGGATTAACCATACTTTCATCAAAATTTTCAATTTTTCTTAAAATACTTGCGATTCTAGCATGAGCATATTGAACATAGAAAACAGGATTTTCATTAGATTCCTCAATAGCAAGATCTAAGTCAAAAGTAAACTGGCTATCTGGAGCTCTTAAATTAAAAAAGAATCTGGTAGCATCTTTACCAATTTCATCAATTAATTCATCGAGTGAGTAAGAGTTTCCTTTACGTTTAGACAGTCTTAAATTTTCATTACCTTTTTTAATTTTTACTAACTGCATCGTAACGATTTCTAATCTGTCTTTAATTCCAAGAGCTTCTAATGCTTTTATTAATCTCTGGATATGACCATAATGGTCAGCTCCCCAGATATTAATACCTCTATCAAATCCTCTTCTTTTAAACTTATTATAATGGTAAGCAATATCACCCAGATAATAGGTAGGAATTCCATTATTTCTGACTAGAACATCGTCTTTATCTAGACCGAAATCAGTAGACTTAAACCATAATGCATCATTTTTTTCATAAGTTTTACCGGATTTTTTTAGAAGATCTAAAACTTCTTCAATTTCATTATTATCGTAAAGACTTTGTTCTGAAAACCAAACATCATAGTCTATACCATATTTTTGTAAATCTTTTTTCATTTTATCAAGGTTTATATTAAGCCCGTATTCAACAAATTTTTGTTTTCTATCTTCTTTATCAAGT
>CANQOZ010000043.1 GCA_947625585.1 uncultured Eubacteriaceae bacterium | reverse complement strand
TGATCGATTTTGATTCATTACCATTAAAATATACAGCTTATACCCCATGTTTTAGAGAAGAAGCTGGTTCTGCTGGTAGAGATACAAGAGGTTTAATTCGAAATCATCAATTTGATAAAGTAGAAATGGTTAAATTCTCTAAAAGTGAAGACTCCTATGATGAACTGGAAAGTCTAACCCAGGATGCTGAAGCTATTCTACAAGCTCTAGAAATTCCTTATAGAGTTATTGAATTAAGTACGGGTGACTTAGGTTTTTCAGCAGCTAAAACGTATGATATTGAAGTTTGGATGCCTAGTTATAACAATTATGTCGAAATATCTTCATGTTCTAACTGTGAAGATTTCCAGGCTAGAAGAGCTAATATTAAAACGAAACGTGAAGGACAGAAAAGAAATGAACTCGTCCATACTCTAAATGGGTCTGGATTAGCAGTTGGTCGTACTTTTGCAGCTATTCTAGAAAACTTCCAAAATGAAGATGGAAGTATCACGATTCCAGAAGTACTTGTCCCTTATATGAATGGTATGACTGAGATTAAAAATGAAGCATGATCGTTATTATTTAAGAGATGATAAATCGGCTTATTTTGAAACCTATTTGTTATCCAGTAACCTAAACGAAAAAACCTACGTTAAAAGACCAGCTTTAATTGTCTGTCCTGGTGGATTTTATGTTTTTAAAAGCTATCGTGAAGGGGAACCTGTTGCCGCTCAGTTTAGTGCAATGGGTTATCAGACATTTGTTCTAAGTTATTCCTCAATATGGAAGAAAAAATATTATAAAGATGAGGATGTTGAACTAAATCCCGTTCGACCATATCCAGAGCAACTCTTTGATCTTTTTAATACAATAAAAATGGTTCGGGAGAATGCGGATGAATGGGGAATTAACAAGGATCAAATCTATGTTATTGGCTTTTCAGCTGGTGGACATTTAGCCGCTTCTTCCGCAATTTATTACAACAACCAGGAATATTTAAAGAGAATAGGTGTTAAAGATCCTGAACTTGTAAAGCCAAATGCTGCTGTTTTATGCTATCCAATGGTTGATGCAGAGTTGATCAGACGAAGAATTAAAGGTATTGATCTTAAGCATATTGATGAGATAGAAGTTGACGAAAACAATCTCGCCATTAAATATGTTTTAAAAGGAGTATTTGGAACTAACGAACCTACAGATGAAATGTGGGATGAGATGGTCTTAATGGATAAAATAACGCCTGAAACCCCGCCATTTTTTATATGGCACACTTTTGAAGATGACGTAACTTCTTGTCTTGATACGACTAGATTTGTCGAAAAGCTTGTTGAGAATAACGTTAGTTGTGAATATCATCTCTTTAATACAGGACCCCATGGAATGAGTCTAGCAACTCCAGCTGTTGCAACAGTTCCAGGAGGTTACAATTATAATGATGCAATTTGGCCAATATTAGTGGACTTGTTTTTAAAAAGATTGGGAGAAAATAATTAATGAAGAAATTTGCTTATATATCTGTTTTATTTTTTCTAGCTCTTGGCTTCATAACCGGTTGTTCCCAAACCTCAAGTGAGGATCTATATGGAACCTGGCAGAATGAAGCTCAGGGGAATAATAATACGAAGTATTACGACTTAATTCTAGGTGATGACGGGACTTTTATCGCTTATGAAACTTATCAAGATACACCAACAGAAGACAATGCCGAACCAGCCAACACTGTTCTCGGAATGGGAAATGGAACCTTCACTTTTGAAGATAACAAGTTAAACTTAACTTATGAAGAAGTAAACGTAGAACAGGTTGACTATGCCGACAGTGAACGTTTCGTAGTAGATGGTCTTTTAAACCAAACTATTAGTTATGATGTAAAGCTAGATGGTAATACAATGACCCTAAGCTTAGAAGGTAAGGAAATCACGTTCGAAAAGCAGAACTAAAGTTTTCGAAATTCTTTTTTTGGAATAACTTTATCTTTTAAATTGATACTATAGTTATTAATAATTTCCTTAGCCATGTTTGGTTCTGTTAACCAATCTTTAGCAAGGTGTGGAGGAATTAATACAGGCATCCTATTATGGACTCGTCCAACGATTTCGTCGGGTTTTTTAGTTAAGATTACAAAACGGTCCTGGGATTCTTGATCCTGGGTATCGTTTGTTTTTGTGTACAAGCCACCTAAAAATAGTAAACCGGAGTTATCATAGAATAGGTTTTGTTCCTTTTGTTTACTCCATTCATAAAAACCGGTAGCTAAAATAATGCAACGATGGTTTTTAAAGTCATAACGGAAAGTAAACTTTTGGTCAGCTGTTTCAGCTCTAGCATTAATTAATAATGATTTGGATTTTTTGGAAGCAGGTGGATAACCCCAGAACATGTTGGTAACATCAGTCTGGTTACCCTGTTCATGGATAATTGGAAATTCTTGGCTGGGGTATACATCGCCCCGGTTTAAATTAAATCGGTTTATATCATTAATTCCTGGCAGACTGTCTCTGACTATATTCATTAAGCGTTCATCATCGTCATCTGCCTTAAAAATGAATCTTCCGCACATCTTTATCCTCTTTTTTAATAATTTTCTGTAATAATTATTATAACAATACAAATGGACTGTAAATAAATGAAACTGAATAGAATACTTGTGTCAACATTAATGTTAGTCTTGATGCTTTTAACATCCTGTCAATCAAATCCAATGACTGTTCAAAAGGATGGTGGGAATCTAACCAATACAAGTTGGAACTACAATTATTTTTATAAAAATGCTCTTTATAACTTTAACTTCGAATTTCAAGAGGGGAATGCTTTAAAGCTTACTGTTACAGATAACAGTATCCTTCCGGATTCTGGTGAAAATAGAGAGACAACAATTAATGGAAATTACTACACCGATGGTAATGTTCTCTCAATGGAGTTAAAGAGTGTAAAAGATCCTTTAAACCTTGTTCTTACAGATCTTGAGGATAACAGCAAAGTTGACCTACTCTATTCAATTGACTCGGAAGATTCCATGACTCTAATTCGAGTTGATGCGTTATTTCCAGTTCTACCTAATGAAATTGTATTAAATAAAGTAACTGTAAATTAAAAATAGATATTTTGATTCGCCAGCTCAGAAGAGTTGGCATTTTTTATACTAAAATTTCTTTGTAAACAGAAAAGATAATTCGCAGGGTCCTAAGTAGATAATTATGCGAAATTATCAGAGATAAATAACGCTCTTAAGTGTTAACGTTTAAATTTAGAACGCTATGCAATAGAATTAGATTACTATTATTCGGATGTATTGAACTCATTATTAAAATGAGAAAAATAAAAACCCAGTCCAAAGACTGGGTCAGTTTTTTCTAATATACAACAACCGGTGTTCCTACTTCGATATTGTTAAAGATAGTTTTTACAGCACTATATGGAGTATTAACACATCCATGTGAGCCACCACCAAGGTAGATTGAACCACCATAAGATCCTCTCCAAGATGAGTCATGGATTCCTTGTCCACCATTAAACGGCATCCAGAAAGTAACTGGTGAGGCATAGCCTGGTCCTTTTAAAGTAACGTTTGTGTCTTTATATTGGATACAGAATAAACCTCTTGCAGTTGCGTGGCCACTATATGGGTTTCCTGTAACAACTGGAGTATCAACAACAAGTTGACCGTCTTTATAAAACCACATATGCTGTCCGCCAATACTGATTTCAACGTAATTTCCTGTAACAGCATTAGCTTGAGATCTGCTTGAACCGGTTGAAGAGTAAGCTGGCTGTTTTGTAACTTGCTGCCCACTCATTAAATTCTGTTTTAAATCACTAACTTCTTGAGCTTTATTGATTTCCCATAAATTGTAATAATTGGTTACCTTAATGGGTTCGCCAGCACTTGTAGTAAAGTCCACTTGTTTATCGACAGTATCATATCGATCTTTTAATCCTTGGACGAACGCTGCTGCTTGATTTTCATCAAAAACAATATTACCATTGGCATCTGTTCCGAACCATGTTGCAAATGTCGTTTTATCTAAAGGAACCTGCTCTGTTTCAAAGTCATAAGTTACTGTAGAATTTAAAACTTGGTTTAGCTGATTTACAGAAGATTGTAGTGTAGCATTATCCTTCTTTAAGGTAGGTTGAACATAACAGTTTACTTTGCTAAGGTCTATAACGTTATCTCCGGTTAATAAGGATTCCTTAACTGTTTCTGTTAATTTTGGGACATCAATTTCGTTCCCATAGACTTCTTCTCGAATATGATAGGAGTTACCATCATAATCAGCTCTGGCATTTTCAGTTGCATAGACATGGTTACCGGTTACAATCGGTAATCCTGCTACAATCTGATTTAGTGCATCTTCATTTAAGGTGTTGCCTCCATCTAAGAATGTTTTCTCAAAAGGAAGAATATCCAGTGGCCAACTATAAGCATTTTGTTCTTGTATTGCTTTATCAATGCTTGTTGTATCACCTTGTGTTAATCCTACATCTGTTGCCTTAACCTGAGACATCTGTCCATCTCTGCCGACTATCTTTACCCGTCGATCTGCTGTCATAGTTGTTATCTTTTCTTTTGCTTCGGTTAGGTCTTGGTTTGATACGTTAACACCTGAAACAAATGTGTTCGGTAAAAAATGCGTTTGATAGTATTTAACCCCTACAAAGTATGCCACTAATAGTATTATTCCTACTATTGTGGCTCCAATTACGATTTTCTTTCTCTTGTCTTTTTTTGATGTTTTAAGATCATCTTTTGGGGTAAATGTCTGATATTGACTACTCCCGGTACTAATACTTATTGAATCCGTTGAATAACTGACATTTTTTTCTTTTGGATTTCCAAAACTAAACTTCTCACTCACTTTTCGGCCTTCACTAGAATGTATAATTAAAATAATTTTATCACGTAATAATTATTTAACAGCTATTTCGAGATACTTATTTTAAATCTAATTGAAATATTTTTCAATTCGTTCTACCATAGAAAACGTTACACAAATTATAATATATAATACAGATTACTAAATTAAAAACTGGAGGAGCTATTGTTTAAGATAGTCGATAAAAAGGACTTAGCCGACGGGATTGTTTTGCTTGATGTTGAAGCACCAAGAGTAGCTAAGCATTGTTTACCTGGACAATTTGTAATAGTAGTAGAGAAGGATAAAAGTGAACGTATCCCTTTGACTATTTGTGATTATGACCGTGAAAAGGGAACGGTTACTTTAGTAATTCAAGTAGTAGGTAAAGCTTCTCTTGAACTCTCCAAATTAAAAAAGGGAGACTACATCGAACATATAGTAGGACCATTGGGTAATGCATCTGAACTTGTTGAAATGGAACCGGAAGAACAAGAGAATGCTAATATTCTATTTATAGCCGGTGGATTAGGAGCTGCACCTGTCTATCCACAAGTTAAGTATTGTGGCGAGCATGGTATTGACTGTGATGTCATAATTGGTGCTAAAAATAAAGATCTTCTCATTTTAGAAGATGACATGAAAAAATATGCCAATAATGTCTATATTTCAACTGATGATGGTTCTGCAGGATTCCATGGTTTGGTAACGGATTTAACAGATGATCTTGTTAAGAATCAAGGGAAGGAATATACCCAGGCAGTTGCTATTGGACCGATGATTATGATGAAATTTGCAGCTCAGAAAACAAAAGAGCTTGATATTCCAACAATTGTATCCATGAATCCAATTATGGTTGATGGTACAGGAATGTGTGGTGCATGCCGTGTTATTGTTGACGGTGATATTAAGTTTGCTTGTGTTGACGGTCCAGAATTTGATGGTCATTTAATTGACTTTGATAATGCCATGAGAAGACAAACCCTTTATAAAACAGAAGAGGGTAGAGCAATGCTTAAAGCTCAAGAAGGTGATACTCATAGCGGAAATTGTGGTGTTTGTTAAAACTAGAAAAGGTGATTTATGCCATTAAACTTAAAACGGACTCCTATGGCTGAACAGGAACCAAAAGTTAGAGCTACCAACTTTGATGAAGTAGCTTTAGGTTATACAGATGACGAAGCAATTCAAGAAGCTCAAAGGTGCTTGAATTGTAAGGTTCCATTATGTACTAGAGGTTGTCCGGTAAATGTTAAAATACCAAATTTTATCCAAAAAATAGCTCAGGGAGATTTCCAAGGAGCTTATGAAATAATAAATGAAGATTCCTCATTACCTGCTATCTGCGGACGTGTTTGTCCTCAAGAATCCCAGTGTGAAGGAGAGTGTGTTCTTGGTAAAAGAGGAGAACCAATAGCTATTGGTAGATTAGAACGTTTCATAGCAGACTGGGCTCTGGATAATGATGTAAAGCTTGATAGTAAAATTGAGAAAAATGGACATAAAGTAGCAGTTATTGGTGCTGGTCCAGCCGGTCTAACTTGTGCTGGTGATTTAGCACGTGCTGGTTATGACGTTACTATCTTTGAAGCTCTACATAAACCAGGTGGAGTTCTTGTTTATGGAATTCCTGAATTTAGACTTCCAAAAGAAAAAATTGTTGAAAAGGAAGTTAATAAAGTTAAAGATCTCGGAGTTAAGATTGAAACCGATGTGGTTGCTGGTAAAGCTATCTCAATTCCTGAACTCATTTATGATGAAGGTTTTGAAGCTGTCTTTCTTGGAACCGGTGCCGGTCTTCCGAAGTTTATGGGAATTCCTGGTGAGCTTGCAAACGGTGTTCTATCAGCCAACGAATATTTAACAAGAAATAATTTAATGCAAGCTTATGAAGATGGGGAAACTCCTATCATTAAGGGTAATAAAACAGTAGTAATCGGTGGCGGAAACGTTGCAATGGATGCAGCAAGAACAGCTCTAAGATTAGGTTCTGATACTTATATCGTTTATAGACGAAGTATGGAAGAACTTCCTGCTAGGGCTGAAGAAGTCCATCATGCCCAAGAAGAAGGAGTTATCTTTGAACTTCTAACTAATCCTGTTGAAATCTTAGAAGATGAAAACGGTTGGGTTAAAGGTATTCGATGTATCAGAATGGAATTGGGTGAACCGGATGAATCTGGAAGGAGAAGACCAGTTCCAATCGAAGGTTCTGAATTTGATATTGATTGCGACACTGTAATTATGGCTCTTGGAACCAGTCCAAATCCATTAATTCCATCCACAACGGAAGGTCTTGATGTTAATAAGTGGGAATGTATTGTAGCTGATGATGACGGTAAGACATCTTTAGACGGCGTATATGCTGGAGGAGATGCTGTTACTGGAGCTGCAACAGTTATCCTAGCTATGGGTGCTGGTAAAAAAGCTGCAGCAGCTATCGATAACTATATTAAGGAATCTAGTTTCTAAGGTGAGTCATGACCAGAAAACAAAAAGAAAATATTCTTAGGACAACTCAAAAAGATTTTGAGACTCGGTTAAAGGAACTTGCCAGGATTTCTAGAGAAATGAGCTACCAGGACAGGCTGCAGCTCATCAACCGTAAGGAAAGCTTAAGTCAAGCTATAAACTTTTGTAATTATTTACAAATGTATTTAACCCATAATTCGGATTTCCAACCTGAAAATTATTCTATGTTGGAATTCATTGGATTAGGGGATCTATATTAATCAAGGAGGAAGCTATGTACGAATGTGAAGTATGCGGTTATATTTATGACCCAGCAGTAGGCGATCCTACACAAGGTATTGCTCCTGGAACTGCTTTTGAAGATCTTCCAGAAGATTGGGTATGCCCAGAATGTGGCGCACCAAAAGACATGTTTAATCCGGCATAAAGTATTAAAGCCCTGTTCTGCAGGGCTATTTTTTTTTGATGAGATAATCTCTGAAATTATTGTCAAAATACTTTTTCTCCTGATTTTGATGAATATCAATTCCTGTTAAGTAGGATTTGGAATTAAAAATTTTATCTATATTTTCAATGTCTGGTTGTTGTTTTGAAAGTTCAAAAAACTGTTCAATTAATTCGGCAGAAAGGTTCTGAGCTTTATTAAAAAGATCAATATAACTATCCGAACTTGGCTCTCCTGTGACTGGATCTAACCATTCATTCTTATCTAGATTTAAAATAGCTTCGTTTTCCGTTGAACTTGGATAAAAATATTGAGTTAAAAATAAGTCATCATGAGTTAAATGCTCAAGTTCTGCACTTATTTCTTTCTTATAACCTACTGGATCTTTAATTAAGTTGATTAAGAAAGCAGTCCAATTAAGAGCTTTTTTAACCGCTCCTTTTTTAATCTTAATTCCATAAAGTTTATTTAAAATATAAGGATAGAATTTTTCTAAAAATTGAGTTAACTTAGGAGTTGTTTTAAACAATCTGTTTGGTTGGTCTAAAACAGCTTTCTTTTTATAAACTTCATCAGCAAGAGCAGTATCAAGAAGTACTTCATAGCGTTTATGTAGTCTTTTACTTCGAACAATCTCAGTCTTTTTTGTTGAATTAGTTCCGGTTCTGTTATAAATGAACGGATGTGCTAAAGTATCAAAGGCAAAGTGTGTTATAAAACCAAACAGATAAGCTAACGCCATATCCTTATATTCGGGATTCTCTTTTATAAATATCAAAGCATAATAGTAAAACTCGTCAATTTTTTCTGTGTGAATTTTAGTACCAATTTTTGGGGACAGATGATTGACAATATAGTAATAAAAGAAGTCTGGACCTTGTGAACCGAGGCGGTAGGCTTCATAATTATTTTTAATAATATCTAATATTTCTTGTTGTTTATAAAGTTTTTTGTAAGTTTCTCTTGAATTATAATAATGGCTTAATGCATCTGGCATAATTATTCTCTAATTTCTCTAAATAGACACGAGGGTCTAATGAATTTAAAAGGAATTACTATTTTACCAAAACAAGATAATTTGAACGAACGGTTACAAAGAGATCTTATTCTTGAAATAGCCAAGCAAAAGGTAAACACTCTAGTTTTTGTTGTACCCGAAGGGCATGTTTTTATAGATGCTATTAGTATTGATTATCTAACAAAATTTGATGTTGATGGAGTGGAATATGAAAGTGATTTTGGAATTTTAGATGACTTAAACAAGGTAATGCTGCGAGAAAGTATTCCAACTTTATTTATTAATCCAAAACGACAACAGGAGTATCATCTACAAC
>CANQOZ010000042.1 GCA_947625585.1 uncultured Eubacteriaceae bacterium | reverse complement strand
AATGTATTCTGTCTATTTAAAATTTAATATTTCTAATCATTTCAGTTAGGCTAAAAAATATTTAATTTTGTTACTTCAAAATTTTTCTGGGTAATTAATAAATCCGTTTATAAAATTTTGTTATAAGTGAATTTATTATCATAATTGTGATTATTTTTTTGATTCATAGTTTAATGTTTCTAGATCCAGATGGATACTACAATTTTTTAGTATGTATGTTAAACTTTAAATGATAACGATAACAAAAATAAGACTATGATAAAAGATTATGAACACGAAGCTAAAGTCAATAAACAAATTCGTAAAACTCAAAAAGATGATTTACGAGTTAAAATAGGCGAGCTTCAAAGAAAGATTAAAGAACAAGGCACTTCTGTTATGATTTTAATAGATGGCTGGAATGCTTCTGGAAAAGGTAGTGTCATTAATGAATTAATGATTCCACTTGATCCAAGAAGTTTCATTGTTTATAACGAGCCTCGTCAAACACATGAAATCAGAAATAGGCCTTTAATGTACTACTACTGGGTCCATTCACCAGCACAAGGGCAAATTGTAACATTTGATACTTCTTATTATTCACAGGTTTATGAAAGAAGTAAAAAAGATAATGTTCCTGTCAAAACACTGGTTGAACAAATTAATGATTTTGAGAGAAGTATGTATTATAACAATACGATTATTTTTAAATTCTTCCTCAATATTAGTAAAAAAACCCAAAAGAAGCGTTTGGAAAAAATTGAAGACGATCCTATTGGATCCTGGCGTGCTACAAAAAGTGACTGGGAAGAAAATGAAAATTATGACAAAATTGAAGCTCAATGGGATGATTTGATTTCTGATACAAACACTGAAAATTCGCCGTGGTTTATTATCAACAGTAAAAATATTAAGAATGCTTCTTTTGAAGTTCTAAGAATATTAGTTAACGAACTCGAAGAAAAAGTTAAGGAAATTGAAAATAAAAAGAAACCAAAACTAAAACCTTTAATAAAAGTTGACGAAGCTGTTGTAAAAGATTCAATTTTTAATAAAGTAAATCCTGAAGATACAATTCCAAGAAGTTTGTATAGACCAATAATTAAGGAATATCAAGCTGAATTAAGGGAATTGGAATACATGGTCTTCAGAAAGCGTATTCCTGTTATGATCGCTTTTGAAGGT
This sequence comes from uncultured Eubacteriaceae bacterium, assembly GCA_947625585.1. GTDB lineage: Bacteria > Bacillota > Clostridia > Eubacteriales > Eubacteriaceae > CANRHG01. The sequence continues at coordinate 7,997 of CANQOZ010000042.1, read as the reverse complement.
TTTGATGCTGGTGGTAAAGGTGGAGTTATTAAGCGTGTCGCTAAGAATTTAGACCCTAGAGGTTATCGTGTTTATCCATCTTCTGCGCCAACCGATATTGAAAAGGTTCATGAATGGCTCTGGCGCTATTGGAACGATGTTCCAAAACGTGGTCATTTCAGTATTTTCGATAGAACTTGGTATGGACGTGTTTTAGTCGAACCAATTGAAGGTTTCTGTACTGAAGCTGAATACGATAGAGCTTTTAAACAAATACGAGAATTTGAGAAACAATTAACAGATTTTGGAGCTGTTTTACTTAAATTCTGGATGAATGTAACAGATGAAGAACAGAAGAGACGATTTGAAGATCGACAAAACAATCCTGCAAAACAATGGAAAATAACTGATGAAGACTGGCGTAACCGTGAAAAGAGACCAGAATATGTTATGGCAGCTGAACGTATGTTTGAAGAAACTTCAACCAAAAAAGCTCCATGGATTTTTGTTAATGGTGATGATAAACGATACGCTAGAACAAAAGTTATTAATGAAATCATCAAACACTTAAGAAAGAAGATCAATAGCATTTAAAACGATTAAATTAAACATTCAATAAATTGTTGTAATGTTATAATATTTTGAAGTAATAGTTTACATGACCTTAATGAAGGAGGTTTCAATGGCAAAAAAAATGCAGTCTATGGACGGTAACCAAGCAGCTGCTCATAATGCGTATGCTTTTACCGAAGTAGCCGGTATTTTCCCAATCACTCCTTCCTCACCGATGGCAGAATTTGTAGATGCCTGGTCAGTGCAGGGAAGGAAAAATATTTTTGACGAAACAGTCAGTGTTTCAGAATTGCAGTCTGAAGCTGGTGCTGCTGGAGCTGTACACGGTTCTTTACAAGGTGGGGCTTTAACAACTACCTTTACAGCATCACAAGGACTATTATTAATGATTCCAAACATGTACAAAATAGCTGGTGAATTATTACCAGGTGTTTTCCATGTTTCCGCTCGTACTTTAGCAACTCAAGCATTGTCAATTTTTGGCGATCACATGGATGTTATGGCTTGTAGGGGAACAGGTTTTGCTATGCTAGCAACTGGCAGTGTTCAAGAAGTTATGGACTTAGCTGGATTAGCTCACTTAGCTGCTATTAAATCAAGAGTTCCTTTCTTACATTTCTTTGATGGATTTAGAACATCTCATGAAATTCAAAAAGTTGAAGTAATGGATTATAAAGATCTTAAGTCTATGGTTGACTGGGATGCTATCCAAGATTTCAGAGATAGAGCTTTAAATCCTGAACATCCTGTTACTCGTGGTACTGCAGAAAATGGTGATGTTTACTTCCAAGCTCGTGAAGCAAGTAATCCTTTCTATGATGCTGTGCCTGAAATAGTCGTAGACTATATGAGACAGATTTCTGACATTACTGGAAGAGAATATCATCCATTTAACTATGTTGGAGATCCAAAAGCTGAAAATATAGTTGTTGCTATGGGTTCTGCAACAGATACAATCGAACAGGTTGTTAATTATTTGAATAAAAAAGGCGATGGACCTAAAGTTGGCTTAATTAAAGTTCACTTATATCGTCCATTTGTCAATGAATATCTTATTGACGCTATTCCTGATACAGTTAAAAAAATCACTGTATTAGATAGAACAAAAGAACCTGGTGCAAATGGTGAACCACTTTATCTTGATGTTCAATCAGCACTATTTGGGGTAGAAAATCCACCTAAAGTCTATGGTGGACGTTATGGTCTATCTTCTAAGAATACAACTCCAGGTATGATGAAAGCTGTATTCGATAATATGGATCAACCAGAAGATAAGATTAAAAATCACTTCACAGTTGGTATTAATGATGATGTTACTCATTTATCATTACCATATGAAGAAATTGATGTTGAACCTGCAGGAATTACATGTTGTAAATTCTGGGGTCTAGGCTCTGACGGTACTGTTGGTGCTAATAAGAGTGCTATCAAGATTATTGGTGATAATACTGATCTTTATGCTCAAGGTTACTTTGATTATGACTCTAAGAAATCTGGTGGAATTACCGTATCTCACTTAAGATTTGGACCAGTTCCTATTCAGAGTCCTTATTTAATTGTTAATTCTGACTTTATCTCTTGTTCAACAGAATCATATGTTTATAAATATGATCTATTAAAGGGATTAAAAGACGGTGGTACCTTCTTATTAAATACTGTTTGGACACCTGAAGAATTAGATGAAGTTTTACCTGGACATTTAAAACGTTACATTGCTAATCATAATATTAACTTCTATATTATTAATGCTACTAAATTAGCTGAAGATATTGGTTTAGGACGTAGAACTAATACAATAATGCAGTCTGCATTCTTTAAATTAGCTGACATTATTCCAATTGAAGAAGCTGTAAAGTTCTCTAAAGAAAGCATTAAGAAAACTTATGGTAATAAGGGCGATGCTATCGTTGAAATGAACTATAAAGCTGTTGATGCTGGTATTAAAGAAGACTCCCTAATTAAAATCGAAGTTCCAGAATCTTGGAAAGATGCTCCAGATCTAGAAGTAGAAGAAAAGGAAGTTCCGAAATTTATCAAAGATATCCTTGAACCAGTTGATCGCTTTGAAGGAGACGATGTTCCTGTTTCAGCATTTAATGGAATTGAAGATGGTACTTTCCCATCAGGAACTTCACGTTTTGAAAAACGTGGTATTGCTGTAAATGTTCCTAAATGGATTCCTGAAAATTGTATCCAATGTAATCAATGCTCATTTGTTTGTCCACATGCTGCTATCAGGCCATTCTTATTAGATGAAGAAGAAGTCAAGGATGCTCCTGAAAACTTTAAGACAATCAAACCAATTGGAAAACAACTTGATGGATTACAATATAGAATCCAAGTAGATACTTTAGACTGTACTGGTTGTGGTAACTGTGCAGCTACTTGTCCTGCTAAGAATAAAGCTTTAGTTATGGAACCAATCCATACTCAAGAAGATCAGATTGATAATTGGGCTTATGCAGCAGAAAAAGTATCTATTAAAGATAACTTATTAAATAAATACACCTTAAAGGGAAGTCAATTCTGTCAACCTTTACTTGAATTCTCAGGTGCTTGTGCAGGTTGTGGTGAAACTCCTTATATTAAGCTAATAACACAGTTATTTGGTGATCGTATGATGGTTGCTAATGCTACTGGTTGTTCTTCAATTTGGGCTGGCTCATGTCCTTCAACTGCTTATTGTTCAAATAAAGATGGTAAGGGACCAGCTTGGGCAAACTCTTTATTTGAAGATAATGCTGAATATGGTTTTGGTATGTTAATGGCTACAAACAAGATTAGAGATACCATTGCTAGTTATTTACAACAGATAATTGACAGTGGTGAAGCTTCTGATGAATTAAAAGCAGCAGCAACTGAATGGATTGAAAATAAAGATGATGCTGATGGATCAAAAGAAGCTGCTCCAAAACTTGCTAAAGCTATTCAAGATTACAAACCTCAATCAAATGATTTAAAAGACAAAGCAAAATTTGTATTAGATAATGAAGATCACTATATTAAGAAGTCCATTTGGGCTTTCGGTGGTGATGGTTGGGCTTACGATATTGGATATGGTGGACTCGATCAAGCCTTAGCAGCAGATAAAGATATTAATGTATTTGTTTTAGATACAGAAGTTTACTCTAATACAGGAGGACAAGCTTCTAAAGCAACACCGGTTGCAGCTGTTGCTCAGTTTGCTGCTGGTGGTGAACGAATTAAGAAGAAAGATCTTGGTTTAATGGCAACTACATATGGTTATGTTTATGTAGCTCAAGTAGCTTTAGGTGCTGATAAGAACCAATTAATTAAGGTTCTTAAAGAAGCAGAAAGTTATCCAGGTCCGTCATTAATCATAGGATATGCTCCTTGTATCAACCATGGTATACGTGGTGGTATGGCAAGAACACCTCAGCATGAAGATGAAGCTGTTAAATGTGGTTACTGGCATATTTGGCACTATAATCCACAATTAGCTGAAGAAGGTAAGAATCCGTTTGTTCTTGACTTCCAGAAACCGGATTTCAGTAAATTCCAAGACTTTATCAATACTGAAGTAAGATATACTTCATTACGTAAAGTTGAACCAGAAATAGCTGATAAATTATACGATGAAGCTCAAAAGAATGCTGAAGCTCGTTTTAATGGATATATGGAACTAGCAAATAAAGAATTCTAAATCTTCATTAAGGTTTTAATTAATCCCCAAGAATCGTAATTCTTGGGGATTTTATTTGTAACAAAATTGTATCAAACCATTCGAAACAATAAGTAATCTATTATTACGTAGCGTATTTTGTATTTATAAATTATTAAAAGAAATTTTGATTTATTACTTTTCTTCCACTATTTGATTACTTTAAAACTTATTTGACGTTAATTTCCCTTAAAATGGTCGTGCTTAAGTAAACATTATAAAATTTTAATAATTTTCTCCTTTGTAAACAAATTGTAACAATAGGTATGCTATAATGTATCTGAATTTGAAGAGGTTACTTAGTATGAAATATATATTTAGAGGTTTCTTAGTAATTTTATTAATTTTAAGTTTACCTGTTGCTTTCGCTGATGATGGAAATACTTTGATTAGATATCAAAGCCATATCACAGATATTGGTTGGCAAGATCCTGTACAAAATGGATCTACTTCAGGAACAACTGGACAATCGAAAAAAATAGAAGCTTTTCGAGTTGAAGCTCCTGATTTAGCAAGTCTAGGTGGAAGTTCTGAAATTCAATATCAAGCCTATTGTTCTTATATTGGCTGGCAAGATCCTGTTAGTAATGGAAATCAAGCAGGGACTACAGGTGAAAATAGGGGAGTTGAAGCAATTAGAGTAAATTTGGTAGGTACAGCTTCCCAATATTATGATGTTTATTATCGAGTCCATACTACTAATATAGGTTGGCTAGGTTGGACTATGAATAATGAAATTGCAGGAACCACTGACTTAACTTTACCGATAGAAGCGTTAGAAATAAAATTAGTTCATAAAGGAGAAGGCGCTCCTGGATCAACAGAAAACTCTTATTTAAATAGACAAATACTTTATGATAAAGTTCAATTATTAACTGAAGTTAGCTTTGAAAATTTAAGCTGGCAACCTCCTTTTGAAGATGGTAATAGTATCGGAACAGAAGGATCAAAGCAAGGAATAGAAGCTTTAAAAATGAATATAACAAATCTTGGTGGAGATTCTTCTATAAGCTATAACTTATTTATTGAAAATATTGGATGGCAAGGTACTCATTCAAATGGAGATATGGCTGGAACTGAAAATCAAAATCTACAAGCCGAAGCAATTATGATCGATATTAGTGGTCCAGTTGGAAATCTTTTCGATGTTTATTATCAAACGGAATGTGAAGATCAAGGATGGCTTGGTTGGACTTGTAATGGCGGAGTTTCAGGAACTTCCAATGGAAATAAAAAAATTGAAGCAATTAGAGTAGCTCTTGTTTTAGAAGGAGATCCGACACCTCAATCAGACATTGAACCTTATAGAGAAATCCAAACAAGAATATCAGCTAATCAAGTTCCAAACTTTAATTTAATTTGTGCAATAGTACAACACGAAGGTGGAGATTCTTATGACTCTGCTTTAGCTGTAATGTCTTGTGTTATGAATCGCTGTGATTCAGGAAGATGGGGCGGTAGTGATCCAGTTAGTGTTTTAACTGCTCCTGGACAATTTTCTTCTTACTCAGGTGGTTATTATAAACAATTCTTAAATAATCCAAGTCCTGTAGTTCAACAAGCAGTTCTGGATTGTTTAAATGGTAAAAGAAATCATCCATATCAGAGTTTTCGTTCATATCCTACAAGCGGCTCTGTAAATATAGGTGGGAATTGGTTTTTTTAAACCTCTTTTGAAATACAACCAACTTGTCTATAAAACGACAGGTTGGTATTTTTTTTGGGTAAATTAATTTAAAATTGCACTTATATTTTTATGGATTATAGAATATGGAAAATATTTTAAATATTAAAACTCCAGCATTTAATGAAACAATTGAAGAAGCCGAAAGAGCTTATAAAACAAACATAAATGATGGACTTAACAATCAAGAGATTGTTATAAGAGAAAAAGAATTTGGACCAAATACTTTAGAAACTAAAAAGAAAAAAACTATTTGGGAAATGTTTATTTCTCAATTTGCTGATTTTCTTATTTTAGTTTTAATTGTAGCTGCTATTGTTTCAGGATTTCTTGGCGAAGTTAGTGATGCTATTTTAATTCTGATTATTGTATTAATTAATGCCATTATAGGAGTTGTTCAAGAAGATAGAGCTGAAAAATCAATGGAAGCTTTATCAAAAATGGTTGTTGCTGAAGCAAAAGTTATTAGAAATGGAAAACAAGAGATAATTGATTCGGTCAATTTAGTTCCAGGTGATATTGTTCTTTTAGAAGCAGGCGATATTGTTCCTGCAGATGGTAGATTAATTGAAGCTGCTAATTTACAAATTCAAGAAGCTGCTTTAACTGGAGAATCAGAAGCTGTTATTAAAGAAACTTTAAAAATTGATAATGAAAAAACACCATTAGCAGATAGAAAAAATATGGTTTATTCCTCAACTATAGTGACTAATGGTAGAGGTGTTTTTATTGTTACTAATACAGGAATGGAATCTGAAATAGGAAAAATTGCTGGTTTAATTAATAAAACACCAAATTCTAAGACTCCATTACAGGAAAAATTAAGTGAATTAGGGAAAGTTTTAGCAATTTTTTGTTTAGCTGCTTGTGCCATTATATTTATTGTTGGATTAATTCGAGGAGGAAATCCTCTCGACTTATTTATGACAGCTGTTTCACTTGCTGTTGCTGCTATTCCTGAAGGACTACCTGCTGTTGTAACTGTTGTTTTAGCAATGGGGACAACAAGATTAGTTAAGAAAAATGCTATTATTCGTAAATTGCCAGCTGTAGAAACATTAGGAGCAGCCTCAGTTATTTGTTCTGATAAAACTGGTACATTAACACAGAATAAAATGACAATTGAGAAAGTTTTTACTTATGGTGATGAAGGAATAATAAACTCTTCAACTGTCCTTGATAATGAATTTACGGAACCAGAACAAATAGTTGTATTTTCAGGGTTACTTTGTAATGATGCTAATATTATTACTGACGAAAATGGAGTTGTTCAAATAGGTGATCCTACAGAAATAGCTATGATCGATTTTGCAGATAAGGTTGGCTATAGTAAAGATAAAATGCTAGCTGAAAATCCAAGGATTGAAGAATTACCATTTGATTCCGACAGAAAATTAATGACAACTGTTCATAAAAATGGAAGAAAATTCATTAGCTATACTAAAGGAGCTCCGGATGTTTTACTCAATCGTTGTACTTATATTATCGACAGTAACGGTGAAAAAATTGAATTAACGGATGAGATTAAAGATAAGGTTCTTAAAGCTAATGAAGAATTATCAAATCAAGCCTATCGTGTAATTGGTTATGCTAGAAAAGAATATGACCAACTGCCTCAAGTTAGTTATGATGAATTAGAAGAAGGACTAACTTTCGGTGGTTTAACTGGGATGATAGACCCTCCTAGAGAAGAAGTAAAAGATTCAATTAATGAAACAAAAAGAGCTGGAATTAAAACAGTTATGATAACTGGTGATCATATCAATACTGCTAAAGCTATAGCTAAAGAGTTAGGTATTTTTGAAGAAGGTGACTTAGCATATGAAGGTATTGAAGTTGATGCAATGAATGATCAGGAATTAGACAGTAAAATAGATAAAATTAGTGTTTATGCTCGTGTTTCACCAGAAAATAAAGTTAGAATTGTTGATAGTTGGAAAAAAAGAAATGCTATTGTTTCAATGACAGGTGATGGAGTTAATGATGCTCCAGCACTAAAACATGCTGATATCGGATGTGCTATGGGAATAACGGGAACCGAAGTCACAAAAGATGCAAGTGAATTAATCTTAACAGATG
>CANQOZ010000041.1 GCA_947625585.1 uncultured Eubacteriaceae bacterium | reverse complement strand
AGAATAGATAGAAATCCTGATATGAAATTTCCAGGATATAAGCCGACAATTATAGGACATACCGGACAAATTAGAAGAGCCATACGAAAAATTAAACAAAGTGAAAGACCACTAATTTATGCTGGTGGAGGAGTTAGACTATCTAATGCTGAAAGTGAATTATTACAATTTGCTGAAAAGAATAATATTCCTGTAATTTCTACTTTAATGGGAATTAGCTCTTTTCCAGAAGATCATCCACTGTATTGCGGAGTAGCTGGAAGTCATGGATTTGAACATTCTAACAGAATCTTAAATGAAGCAGATCTTTGTATCTGTATAGGTGCTAGAATGAGTGATCGTGGAATTAATGATCTACAACATCACTTAAATCAAGTGGATTTAATTCATATAGACATAGATCCAGCAGAAATTAGTAAAAATATAAATCAAACAGAAATTCCAATTGTTGGAGATGCGAGAACAATTTTAATATCTCTTCTTTCTCAGAAAATAGATAAAGATTTTTCTGAATGGTTAAATAGAATAGAAGAAATAAAAGATGAATATCCATTAATCTATTCTGAATGTTTAGAAAATGGAAAAGTAAACCCAAAAAGATTCTTTAAAGATTTATCTGAAATTGTAGATGATGATGCAACTATCATAGCAGATGTAGGATTAAATCAAATTTGGTCAGCTCTATACTTCGATTGTATTAAGAATAGAAGATACTTCACTTCCGGCGGTCTTGGAACAATGGGATATAGTATTCCGGCTACAGCAGGAGCAGTTTTTGCTTCTGAAAACAAAAATGATAAACAATTCTTTACTGTTTGTGGTGACGGTAGTTTTCAAATGTCTATGGCTGAATTAGCTATAATATCTCAATATAATTTAAATATGAATATAATTCTGTTTAACAATAATAAACTGGGAATGGTTAGACAACTTCAACATGATACTTATGGAAAAGATCATTATTCTGGAACAGATTTAAATTTTGATTTAAATTTTCCGAAATTAGCTGAAGCTTATGGAATTCCAAGTTTTACTGCTCATAATAATCAAGAAGCAATTGAAGCTGTTAAACAGGCTATAGAAATAAATGGACCTACATTGATTGAGCTTTACGTTGATGAAGATTTTATAAGGATTTAAGGATGGAACATTTAGTAAATGATGAAAAGACTCGGTGTTTTTCTGTTCTAGTAATGAATAATGCTGGAGTTCTTAGTAGAATTGCAGGTTTATTTGCTCGAAGAGGTTATAATATCGATGCTTTGACTGTTGGTCCTACTGAAGATCAAAAAGTTTCTAGAATAACAATAACAGTTAATGGAAATGACCAAATAATTGAACAAATCCAAAAACAGCTTTATAAACTCGTTGACGTAATAAAAGTCGTTGAACTCGAAAAAGGAAAATCAATTAGAAGAGAATTAGTATATATTAAAGTTAAAGCTGATAATAAAACAAGAGCTAACATTGTTGAAATTTGTAACTTATTTAGAGCAAAAATTGTAGATGTCGCTCCAAACAGTTTAGTTTTAGAAATAGTTGGTCCCAGAAGTAAAGTTGATGCTTTCTTTGATATGATAAAACCTTTTGAAATTATTGAATTTGTAAGAAGTGGCGAAACCGGTCTTCAAAGGGGGTTAGAAGCGATTAAATTACCAAGTTAAGCTCATTGAAAAATCAATGAGCTTTATTTAAGCATAATTTGAATCATGAATAAACAAACTGATTTTTTTGATTTAGGTGTTAAGAATAATTTAGATTCTTCAGCTCCTTTAGCTGTTAGAGCTAGACCTGATAATCTTGAGAATTTCATAGGACAAGAACATATTGTAGGTAAAGGGAAAATTTTACCGAGATTAATCCAGGCAGATAAAGTGTCTTCATTAATCTTTTATGGACCTCCAGGTACAGGAAAAACAACTCTAGCTAAAATTATTGCTAATAAGACAAAATCTGACTTCTATGAAATAAATGCGGTAACTTCTGGAAAAAAAGAATTAAATGAAGTTATTGAAATTGCAAAAAAGAATCTTGCAGCATTTAATAAAAAGACAATACTTTTTATTGATGAAATTCATCGTTTTAATAAAGCTCAACAAGATTTATTACTTCCTAGTGTTGAATCAGGAATTATAATATTAATTGGTGCAACAACAGAAAATCCAACATTTGAAATTAATTCTCCTCTTATTAGTAGATCTACTCTCTTTCAATTTGAACCTTTAAGTGATAATGAGATAAAACAAATAGTTAAAAATGCTATTGAAAATGATAAGACTGGATTAAAACAAATGAATTTGGTAATCGAAGAAGAAGCTTTAAATCATTTAATAAAAGTTGCAAATGGAGATGTTAGAAGAGTATTAAATGCAATTGAATTAGCAAGTTTAACTCAAGAAAGAAATGAAAAAGGAGAAATTATAATAGATTTAAAAACAGCTGAACAATGTATTCAGAAAAAGGCTGTTTATTATGATAAAAAAGGTGATAATCACTATGATACAATTTCTGCTTTTATAAAAAGTATCCGGGGTAGTGATCCTGATGCTGCTCTTTTTTGGTTAGCAAAAATGCTTGAAGCTGGTGAAGATCCAAAATTTATTGCTAGGAGACTTGTGATTTCTGCTTCTGAAGATATTGGAAATGCTGAACCTCAGGGATTACCAGTAGCAGTAGCAGCTGCTCAAGCTGTCGACATGATTGGATTACCTGAAGCTCGTATTAATTTAGCTCAAGCTACAACATTTTTAGCTTCAGCTCCAAAAAGTAATGCTGCTTATATGGGATTATCCAAAGCTCAAGATGCATTAAAAAATCGATCGAAGGGTGAAGTACCTTCAAATTTAATCAATATTGATACTCCTGGTAGTAAAAAATTAAGAGAAAAAGCTGTTTATTTATATCCACACAATTTTGAAAATAACTACTGTGAGCAACAATATTTACCGGATGATATTAAAACTGAAAAATTTTATTTCCCAACTACAAATGGGAAAGAAAAAATAATAAAAGAACATTTAGAATTTTTACATGGAAATGAAGAATAAAAAAATTAATGGATTTACTGAAAAGGATCGAAAAAAATTTGAGGAAATTGATGGAGAAATTATTCTATTTGAACATGATAAAACTGGAGCTCAGCTTTTATTTGTAAAAAATGATGATAATAACCGTGTCTTTACAATTGGTTTCTCAACTCCATCTAATAATAGTACTGGTGTCGCTCATATAATTGAACATTCAACATTATGTGGTTCTGAAAAATATCCTGTTAAAGAACCGTTTGTTGAACTTTTAAAAGGATCCTTAAATACATTCTTAAATGCAATGACGTATTCTGATAAAACGTTATATCCAGTCGCTTCTACTAATGAAAAGGATTTTAGAAATTTAACTGATGTTTATTTAGATGCAGTATTTAATCCCAATTTACATAAAAATCCTTATACTTTCATGCAGGAAGGATGGCATTATCATCTAGAAGATAAAAACGAACCTTTAAGATATAACGGTGTTGTCTATAATGAAATGCAAGGAGTTTATCAGGATATAAATAATACGATTTCAAATGAAGTTTTAAAATCATTATTTCCAAACACTATTTATTCAAAGGATTCTGGTGGAAATCCAAAAGAAATTGTTGACTTAACATATGAAGCTTTTAAAGATTTCCACAAAAAATATTATCATCCTTCGAACGCCTATATTTATATTTACGGAGACAATAATTTAGAAGATCAACTTGAATATTTAAATGGTTGGCTAGAGAAATATCAAAAAGAAGACATTGACATTAATATCCCATTACAAGAAAAGTTTAAAGAAAGAGTAGAATTGGAGAGTGTTTACCCAGTTTTACCAACAGATGACAATTTAGAAAATAAAGATTATTTAGCTCTAAGTTTCGCTTTGGAACCTAATATGAGTCCTTTGGATATTAGAGCTATTAACTTGTTAATTGATTATCTTCTTGATTCAAATGCTTCAATACTAAAAAAGAGATTATTAGAAAAAAATCTAGCCAATGATGTAAGTGTTATTTTTGATACTTCACAAAGACAACCTTATATTTCAATAATTTTAAAAGAAACGAATCTTAAAAATGATTCTGAATTCGTTTCTACAGTAGAAAATACAATTAAAGAATTAATTGAAAATGGTATTGAAAAAGAAGATTTTTTAGCAGTTATAAATTCAAATGAATTTAGAGCATTAGAATCTTTAAGTAATGCTGGAAATGTTTATCCTCGTGGCTTACTTTTAGGTTTAGGTTTATACGATGTTTGGCTATATGGAGAAAATCCTTTAAATTGGATTGAAATCTCTGATAGTTTTAAAAAGTTAAGAGAATTAAACGGTTCTAATTATTTCACGGATTTATTAAAAAAATATTTTATCGATAATACTCATCAGTCTTTAGTAAAATTAAAACCTGATTTAAATTTACTAGAAGAAATGAGAGCCCAAAATATTCAGGAACTCAAGGAATATAAAGAGTCTTTAAGCGATTCTGAGTTAAATGAAATATATGAACAAACTCAAAAATTAATTGAAGAACAAAATAAAGTTGATTCAAAAGAAGCTATAGCAACAATTCCTAGACTGAAAATAGAAGAAATTGATAAAAATATTATTCCAATTGATTATGAAGTTATTGATAATGGAACTTATCCCATTATTTATGTTGAAAATAAAAATCAAATTATTTATTTAAATGTTAGTTTTAACTTTCTTAATATTAAACAGGAAGATATTCCTTATTTAAAACTTTTAGAAGAAATTTTAGCTGAAGTAAGTACTAAAAATTATAATTATGAAAAATTAAATAAAGAATTTGATCGATATACTGGAGGAATTAATACTGATTTATCAGTTTCATCTAAATTAGAAACTGAAGAAATTATTCCAAGGTTAACTATAAAAGTCTCAACAAAAGAGGAAAATATTACTAAGACAGTTGAATTATTGGACGAAGTTATTAATAAATCCTTTTTCAATGAAAAAAAATTAATTCAAGATGTAGTTTCTTCAATAAAGATTTCCAGAAAACTAGCTATTGAACAACAGGGAAATGCTATGGCAAAAACAAGATTACAAGCTAATTTGTCAGATGCAGCCCGTTTATACGAAGAGATTAATGGAATTAATTATTATCGCTTTATTAAAAATTTAAGTGATAATTTTGATGAAAACTGGAATGAACTATCTGAACGTTTAACTAGACTAGCTACTGAAGTTTTTAATATAAATAATTTAATTGTATCAATAGCTTGTAGAAAAGAAGTTTTAGATGAAGTTATTAAAGAGACGAACAAGTTAGCTGATCAATTTAATAAAGATGAAATAAAACAAAATAAATATGATTTTAAAGTTCTAGATAATTCTGAAGCTTTTAAAACGGCTGGTAACATAACTTATAATGCAAAAGGCGGAAAAGTTGATTTAAATAAATTGAATGTTGGAGCTTTAAGAGTTATTCAAACAATATTATCAATGGATTACCTCTGGAATAAAGTTAGAGTTCTAGGAGGAGCTTATGGTGTTAGTTTAAGTATTGATCGAACAGGACAGATTACGTTTTCATCATTTAGAGATCCAAATTTAGACGAAACTTATAAAAATTACGATGAGAGCGTAGAATATATAGAAAACTTAGATCTAACCCAAGATGAAATTGATAAATATATAATTGGTACTATTAGTTCTTTAGATCATCCATTATCAATTAAACAAAAGTTACTTTTAGCTACAGAAATGTATCTAATTGGTTTAACTGATGAGAAACGCCAAGAAGATCGTGAAAAGGTTCTTAATGTTAATTTAAAAGAGTTAAAGGAAACAGCTGAAACTATTAACAAAGTTTTAGAACAAGGTTATTATGTCACTATTGGTTCTGGCGAAAAAATTGAAAATAACCAGACTAGATTTGAAAACGTTGAATATGTTGATTAAAAAAATAATTTTAACTATTACTCTTTTTTTGTTGCTATTTAGTCAGTCTGTTTTTGCTATGCCAGCCTTTTTACCAGATCAAGGTGTTTATGTTTTCGAAACAAAAAGTGGGAATGTTGTATATTCTCAAAACGAAACGCAACAATATATACCTGCAAGTACAACAAAGTTAATGACTTCCTTAGTATTATTAGACAATGTTAATGATTTAAACGAGGTTATAACAGTTGGTGACGAAGTAAATGATTATGGATGGGCTGATAGTAAAGCAGGTCTTTGGCAAGGCGAACAGTTGAGTTATATTCAACTTCTACATGCTTTATTAATTCCGTCAGGTAATGATGCTGCTGGAACAATTGCTATTAATGTTGGAAGAAAAATCCTAAATAATCCAAATGCTGATAAGCAAACAGCTACAGAAGCTTTTGTAGCAAAAATGAATGAAAGAGCTAAAAAGATGGGACTACAGAATACGAATTTTATGAATCCATCTGGTGCTAATGCCGATAATCATTATACTTCTCCAGAAGATATGTCAAAAATTGCACAGGAAGCTTTTAGTAAGGATGTAATAAAAAATGTAACTAGTACCTTAAAATATTCTCTTCCAAAATCTGGTGGTGGATCTTATGAAATTTATAATACAGATATGAACCTTTATCCTACTCATACTGTTTCAAGAGCAACTGTTGGTCAAAATACTTCGTCAGGAACATCTCAAGCTGAAGTTCCAAACCCATACTATACAAATCTAATCCAGTTCGGTAAAACGGGTACAACAATTGAAGGTGAAAAAACCTTTGTTTTTAAATCAGAACAAAATGGAGCAGAAATAATAGGAGTCATCTTTAAAAATCCATCAAATGAAATATTTGGTCAGTCAAAACAAGTAGTAGAAGATTTACACAATAATTATCAACTATCACAATTAGGTAATTCTAATAATTATCATGCTAGTGCTTTAATAGATAATGTACATTTTGATAATAGTGGAGTTTTAAATTTCGCAACCGATGAATCAGTTTATCTTTATACAAGTACTGCTGAAAAAAATGATTATACTTTAAATATTCGTTGGAATAATAATTTAATTAAAGATTCTAATGAAACCTTGGAGTTAAATAAATCAATTAAAGAAGGTGATAAAGTTGGAGCTTTAATTATTTCAAATAATAATAAAGTATTAAAAACTGTTCCTGTTTATGCAACAGATCACTTATCTATTCAAGATTGGTCTGATAATTATTATATTGATGCGGCAATAGTTTTATCTGGAATAGTATTAATGTCAATACCTATTTTTTTATATTTAAGAAAAAGAAACATAAGATTTAAGCAGCAAAAAATTTAATATGAATCTAAAAAGTTTAAAAGTTTTAGAATTTGATAAAGTACTTAAAAAAATTGCTGAATTTGCAGTTAATGATGAAGCTAAATCTAAGATTATCAATTTAAAACCTATAAATAATATTAAAGAAATTAAATCTTTACAAAAAGAATTAATTGAAGTTGTTGATTTAACTTTAACTAATGGAACTTTTCCAATAAATAAGGTAAATAATATAATTCCTCTAGTTGAAAGAACAGTTCTAGATTCTGTTCTTTCAATAGGGGAATTATTACTTATTAGTGAATTAATCAGTGGCTCTCAAATTTTAAAAGATTATTATAAGGAGATAAAAAAAGATAGTTTTCCAAAAACGTCTTTTTATTTTGATTCTCTTAGTAATCTGAATAATCTACAAAAAATAATAAATAAAACCATAATTAATGAAAATGAAATTGCAGATAATGCCACTCAAAAGTTAGCCTCAATCCGAAAGGAAAAAGGAATCAAGTATTCTAGAATTAAATCAGTTCTGGATAGAATTATCAGCAATCCCAATAATGATAGTATTTTACAAGATAAGATTGTTTCTATTAAAAACAATCGCTATGTTATTCCGGTTAAATCTGGATATAAAAACAAAATTCCTGGAACAATTATTGACAGATCATCTTCAGGACAGACTCTATTTGTAGAACCACTTCCAGTTCTAGAATTAAATAATGAAATCAGTGAATTAGAAATCGAAGAAAAAAAAGAAGTAAATAGAATTTTAAGAGATTTAAGTCAAAAGGTTAAATTTTATAGTGAAGAATTAAAGTTAAATTATGAAAATTTAATTGAATTAGATTTCTTAGCAGCCAAAGCTAATTATGCCTTAAAAACAAACTCCCATTCTGTAGAAATTAGTAATGATTTTATTGAGCTTAAAAAAGCTAGACATCCTTTAATAGAAAATAAAAAAGTTGTTCCTTCAACATATTTTTTTAATCCAGAAATAAAATCGGTGGTTGTCACAGGTCCAAATACAGGTGGTAAAACTGTTAGTTTAAAAACTTTTGGATTATTATCTTTAATGTTTCAATCGGGCTTATTTATTCCAGTTAATGAAGGATCTAAAATCAAAGTCTTTAGGGATATATTCGCTGATATTGGGGATGAACAAAGTATTGAACAAAATTTATCAACATTTTCAAGTCATTTAACAAACATAATAGAAATTTTAGAAGAAAATAATGGAAATTCTCTAATTTTACTAGATGAATTAGGAGCTGGTACAGATCCTGTTGAAGGAGCTGCACTTGCTATTTCAATATTAGATTTTCTCAAAAATAGTACTAATTTCACTTTATCTACAACGCATTATCCAGAAATTAAAGAATATGCATTAAATGAACCTGAAGTTGAAAATGTTTCAGTTGAATTTGATGTTAATAATTTAAAACCAACTTATCGATTAATTATGGGAGTCCCAGGTAAATCAAATGCATTTGAAATCGCTAAACGATTAGGATTGCCTAATTTTCTAATTGAAAATTCAAAAGAAAAAATTGATCAAAATCATCTGGATTTAAATGAGTCTATCGATCAAGTTCAAGATGAACTTTTAAAAGTAAAAGAAGAAAAACAAAAAGCACAACAATATAGAATGGAAGTCCAAAATTTAAAAGCTCAATTACAACAAAAGGAAAAACAACTTAAAAAAGAAAAAGAAAGAATAATTCGTGAAACTTCATTAGAGGCTAAACAAATTTTAGAACAAACTAAAAAAAGTTCTGATTTTCTTTATAAGGAAATTCAAAAAATTCAATCAACTGCAAATAGTTCTATTGATAATAAATATTTAGAAGAATTACGAAAATCCTTTAAAAAAATTGATAAGGACCTTGAAGAATATTCAAAACCAATTGAAAAAAATCAACCTAAACGTAATTTAAAACTTGAAGACTTTAAAAAAGGGGATACAGTTCGTTTAATAAGTTTAGATCAGGAAGCAGAAATTTTAAATATTCTTCATCGTGAAAATAAAATTGAAATTATTTCTGGTCAAATTAGAATGAAAGTTAAACCAAAAGATTTGGAATTATTAAAACCTAAAATTAAAAAGCCTAAAGTTAGTGTTCATATTCAAAAATCCTCAATGGATACTAAATTAGA
>CANQOZ010000040.1 GCA_947625585.1 uncultured Eubacteriaceae bacterium | reverse complement strand
TGGACATCCTATTCTATGATCATAGATAAAATGACCTTTAGGATGATAGTGGGACACCCTAAAGGTCTTTATTTACCTGCCTAATTTTCCGGAAAAATCTACCACAAAAGGAAGATTTTTGTTACCTAATTATAGAATTCATTCCGGTTTTATTTCTAAAGAAACAAATTCTCTCTTTATTTTTTCAAATAGGTTGTTCTCTTTTCTTAATTTCTCAGATATTTTACTGTACTTATTTTCTAGAGAACTTGCCATTTACAAGTAGAAATATAAAAAAGAGCAAACATTTGCAACCGTCTCTTCGTTCTATAATTGATCGCTTGAAATTCTATATTCAACTTCCTGATTAGTTGTTGGATTAATATGTGAATAAATTTGTACTTCAGACCAGGTAGTAGGAATCTGATAAACTAAAGAACCTGTAACACTTCCACCAGGTTGAATTGTTCCAGCTGTTAACGGGTTAACCGTTGGGTCGTCAATTCTAACAGGTTGAACTTGATTTCCATTAGCATAAGCTACGTAATTATTTGGATTAAATCCTAACTCTCCACTAGTTGTATTATTAATTGTCCAATCAACTTTTAAATAAGTCTGTCCTTCAGGAGCTGTTGTCGTTCCTATTGTTTGATTTATTTGAGCATCTGTAAGAGTTTGTTTTAAACCATTTATATCTGTTTCAGTACCAATTGTATTGATTTCACCAGAACTATTTGTATCAGTTGCATTATCTGTTGTAGTTTTATCCGTTGTCGTATTAGCTGTGTCATCTGCTGTATTAGCTTCATCTGTTACTGTAGTTGAACTGTTTTGACTTGTTGTACTTGACGGTTCTGGATGATAAAAAAATACAAACCATATGAATGCAGCAAGTAGAAGAACTAAGATTACTAAAACAGTATATAGAGCACCGTGACCCTTCTTTTTTTTACTTTTATTTCGGTCTTCTACTTCCCTTTCTTGATCATCAATTCTATCCTGGTCTTTCATTTACTTACTCCTCAACAATTTCATCCATGAAAGATATAATTCCTTCGCCTACTTCGTCTTGTATATCTTTATAATTATGAATTTCATGCCTGTATCCTGGATAAACATGAGTTTTAACATTGTGTCCAGTATCTGCTAACCAATTGGAAACCATGTAAACACCTTCGCCATAGGACCCAAACGGATCTTCGTCTCCAGCAATATTATAAATCGGAAGTTCTGTTGGAACCTGCTCAGCCCATTCTTCACCAGTAATATTTTGGATCATATCCATAAAATATTTTAAGGAACGATTGTTAGTCGGCTTTGTAAAAGCGTTAAATGGATCATTAGCATGATCATATTGAACATATTCATCGTGGCAAATCCATTCATTACCGAGTTTTGGATTGTCAATTCTTGCAACCATCCAACCTAGAAGATTGTTAACACTTTCAGGGTCAAATTCGTCACCTTTCCCTTCTTCAACAGCTTGTGTCAACATAACAATTCCTTCTTCCGGAAGTGCTGGTTTACCACATGTTCCACAGATTGTAACACCTGCTAATTCATCACCGTAATTAGCTATATAATCACGAGCAATGACAGATCCCATACTGTGGCCAAACATAAATATAGGAAGGTCAGGATAGAGCTCTTTAACTAATTCTGTTAATTTATGCTCATCTTCTCTCATGATTGTGTAATTTTTATCTCCCCAATCTCCCCAAGTATCGTTTACTACTGCTGTTTTACCATGTCCTACATGATCATCTGCTGCTACGATATATCCTGCATCAACTAATTGTGATATTAAATGAAGATATCTTCTCGAATGTTCACCGTAACCATGTATTAGCTGAACTATGCCTTTCGGCTTATCAGCTGGAACATAGATCCAAGCTTGAACTTCGTCTCTGTCATTATAGGAAGGAAACGTTAATTCATGTAACATAATTTACCTCTATTATTCGAAAATTTATGTAATTATACCACTAGTTAACTGTCATTTCTTTGAATAGTTCTGGCTTCGCTGTCAGTTAATTCCCCATCTAATTTATATTTTATTTCTACCTTTTCAGACTTTGGTTGAATCTTAGATGAACTGGTATACTCACCATGATTAATATAAGCTTCAATACTGCTAGTATCAGCCCAAATTTCTAAATCGGTTAGTTTCTTTAAATCTAAATCTTTTGAGTCTACTTTCCCTGTAACCCAATTTTTCCTAACTGTTTTAAAA
The DNA here is from genome assembly GCA_947625585.1 of uncultured Eubacteriaceae bacterium. Taxonomy (GTDB): domain Bacteria; phylum Bacillota; class Clostridia; order Eubacteriales; family Eubacteriaceae; genus CANRHG01. The sequence continues at coordinate 7,516 of CANQOZ010000040.1, read as the reverse complement.
ACTTGATCTTCATAAACAAATTTTAATTCATCATTTAAAGAAACTTCGAAGCTATGGCAGTGTTTAAATGAAAATTTAAGGTAGTATTGTCTCTTTGGAAGTTCAACACTATTATCAGTAAAGCTATAATGATCAGCTAAAAGCTCCCTATAGACTCTGTAAGGTAACTGGTATAAATGATTATCTTTTATCGAAATTTCACGGAACATACTAAGACAATGAACATAATAATTATCTTTTGAATAGGTAATTGTAGCTTCCTTAGACATATTTCCCATCCAGCCAACCATTAAAGTTATTCCATTTTCTAATTTAACGGTTTGAGGAACATAAAAATCATAGCCATAATCTATTAAGCCGAGATTCTCGTCTAAGTTCGAATTATTAAATTCTAAATCATCAAAGTCAAAGTGTTCAATTTTATAAAATGATTCTGCACTAAGAGCGGTATCCTTTTCATTATCACGAGCTTGAAGGGCATAGTTTAATAAAACTTTATCTCCGAAAAATGCCATATCTGGACATTCAACCATTTCAAATTTCTTAGTCTGAGCGATTATTTTTTTAAAATGGAAATCGATCGGGTTTACACTAACATATAAGATAATAGAACCATACCCGGATGTTTCTTGGGCTCCTAGAATAAGATAGAAACGATTATCACGTTTAAATACTTTTGGATCACGAACATGTTCCGTAAATCCTTCTGGTGTAACAAAGAGGATTCCTTCCTTCTCAAACTTAACACCATCTTCTGAGGTGACTAAATTTTGATAAGTTTTTCGAACTCCGCCAGGTTTGGTATTTCCGGTGTAGTAAAGGTAAATTTTCCCATCATAGACAAGTCCAGTTCCGGAATAGACTCCGTTTTTGTCAAAAAAGCTATTCGCTTTTATTGCTTTTCCTTCAAAATTCCAATCCAGGAAATTTTCAGTTGTAAAGTAACCCCACTCTTTATAAGAATGGTCTTTTGCTAATGAATTCCATTGGAAAAATACATAAAATTTTCCGTTAAATTCGATTAATGCATTCGGATCGTTAATCAATCCATATGGTGGTTCTAAGTGATATATTTGATTATGATTCATGAGAGTAATAATTGTTTTTTTAAGAAAATTATAACAAACGGTAAAAATGGATAATATATCTAATGAAATATTTTCAGCTTTAAAAAATATTTAAAAAAGACTTTACTTTCTCAGAAAAACGTTTACAATAGAATTAAGAAAACGAATTCAACCAAATCTAATACTAAACATATTAGTGGCCGATTCGCAGACACTGAACATGGCTAGTGAGTCCGGAGCTTCTAAAATAGATTGAGGGAAGAGGCAAAAGTTTCAGGTAACACGGGGAAAGGTCAAGTTAGTAGTTAGTTTTCATTGGTGTAGATATAATTGGAAAACTGCTAAGAAAGTGGGGATACAGGATATTAAAGGACTAATTCCCGTTAGTAGGACAATTAAAAAACTCATCGGAATTTAGGAGACTAAGTAGTAACGACTAGGTGAATGAGTTAGGTGTCCGTTGCATTCATTAGATCAGGAGGTCTCGAAATGAAAGCACCAATTGCGGAAAGTTAACGCCGTCTTGTCAGAATAAAGATAAAGGCGGCGTTAACTATTTCTCCTAAAAATTCTCATTTTTATTAACTCAAACTCTATATTATAATTTTTATTAAACGATACTCCATTGGTTAAATTCTAGCCAGAAAGGAATTGGAATTGAATTTAGGAATCGTAGGTAGTGGCAATATCGTACAGGAATTCTTGTCAATTGCAGACCAGATTGATAATTTAAATATTAAAGCAATTTGGGGACGTAAAAGTTCAGAAGATAGAACAAAGCAGCTAGCTTCCCGTTATAAAATCCCAAAAGTTTTCTCCGATTATAATGATTTTTTAAGTGATACATCGTTTGATACCGTCTACATTGCGGTAACAAATGACCAACATTACAATTACACCAAGAAAGCTCTTCAGAGAAATAAGAATTGTATTGTTGAAAAACCGTTTACCTTATCAGTAGAAGAAGCAAAAGAATTATTCCAGATAGCTAACAAAAAAGATAGATTTTTATTCGAAGCAATTACGAGTTTATTCTCAAAAGCCTATTCTGAAATGAGGGAAAATATTGGTAAACTCGGTCGGATTAGAATTGTTGAAGCTAATTTTTCTCAATATTCATCACGTTATGATGATTTTAAAACGGGTTTAATCTTACCAGCTTTTAATGCAAGTAAAGGTGGTGGTGCCTTACTCGATCTTAATATCTATAACCTTCATATGGTAGTAGGATTATTTGGAAAACCAACTAAGTGTCAGTATTTTGGAAATATTCAAAATGGCATTGATACTTCTGGTGTTGCTATCTTAAGGTATCCTGACTTTATCTGTTCCTTAATAGCTGCAAAAGATTCATTTAACGATTCTTACTTTAATATCCAAGGAGAGGATGCTGTCTTAATTCAAAGAACTAGTGCTAATGTCTGTGGACCTTTTGAAATAGAAGACAGGAATCAAGAAATAGAGTATTTTGACGGTAGTGAATATCACAAACACCGCATGATTAATGAATTTGAAACTTTTATCCATATTATCGATTCAAATGATCTGTATTATAATGAAAAATTAGAAAACCAAACAATATCTGTTTTGGAAATAGTAGAAGAATTAAAGAAAAATACAATAAGTAATTAAAGTTCAAGGAGTTTAAAATGTTTATAGATCATATTTCAGTCTATTCAGATGACCCAAGAAAGACAAAAGAATTTTATGAAACCTATTTCGGTGGTGAAAGTAATCAAGGAATTAAAAATGAAGAAAGCGATACAATAGCTTACTGGCTCTCCTTTGGTGGTGGTGGAACAGCTAAGCTTGAAATTATTGAACGTCCTGAAGAAGAAAAGATGGGCGAAAACAATCTTGATTACCTTCGTATGGCTTTTATGCAAGATAGTAAAGAAGAAGTAGATAATAAAATCAAGGAACTTGAAGAAGCTGGTTACCAAGTCTTAAAAGAACCTGCAGAAACAGAAGATGGTTACTATTCAGGTTTAATATTAGATCCTGATGACAATCAGATTGAACTTATTTACGGTAGACCAGGTGGACTTCACTGCCCTACTTATAAACAAAGAAAACGCTAAAATGAACTCCAGTTTAGCTGGAGTTTTTTAATTTCTCCTATCTTATTTTAAATATACCAAAATCGCTCCTTTAATTCCCTAAAATGGTTCTAAAAATTGTCATATGAGCTAATTTTTGTTATATTAACTTACGGAAAAAATTAAGTGATTATACGTGCATTTATTTAGATAGGATCATTGATGAATAAAAAATTATTAGTATTCCTCATCCCATTATTTTACATGGGCTTAGTTTTTTCATCATTAGCTTTAGCAGCTAATGAAGTGGAATTCAAGAATCGTCCTGTTTACCGCTTTTATAACGTAAGAACACAGGAACATATGTATACTCAGAATGAGGATGAGCGAGCAGTGTTAAGAGGAGCAGTAGGTACCTGGAATGAAGAAGGTATCGGTTGGTATGCTCCAGATCAAGGACAACCTGTTTACCGGTTAAACAACGTTAAAAGTGGAACCCACTTATTTACTACAAGTAGGAATGAAGTAAATGAATTACAGAAGAATCCAGACTGGGTAATTGACTTCAATGGAGAAGCTGCATTTTATTCAGGAGGAACTATTCCTATTTATCGTTTATACAATCGTGATTTATTTGGAGTACATCATCTAACTACTGACGGAGCTGAATACGCAAGCCTTGCTCAAGCAGGTTGGACTCAAGAAGGGGTTCAGTTCTATGGTAGTAACGAATCAGAAAAAATAATATATCCAGATGGAGATGCTACTCTTGAAAATACACCATGTGAATATGGGATTGAAGCTGATGTAAGCTTAAAGGGCTCAGGAACTGGGATCCACTCAAAGATTGTTATTTGTTCACCAACTTCAGCAGTAAGCTATGGAATACAGCACGATGAATATGCTGTTGCTCCATATAGAGATAGAACCGGTTTCATAATCGAAAATGTTCATAGCAATAATACAGGTGGCCAGGACTACTCATGGACAGGATATGCAGAATTATCGCATTCTTTCCATTTAATGTTGACAGTCCAAAAAGATGGAACAATTGCCACATATATAAATGGTGAATTGACAAATAAAACCATTAACAAGGAACTAGCTGGAGAACAATTATATTTAAGAGTTGAAGGATCAGGAAGAAAGAATGGTGACTACCTTGATTCTAACTTTACTGGAATTAAGTTAGTAACAGGTGGAAAATACGACCCGGATAAAGAATGGGGTACTTACTTCTTCCAAGAAAATCCTGGCTTAAAAGCTATTGATAATTTCCAAAAAGATAGAAGAATTAGAATTGTTGGAACAATTTCAAATCTACTTACCAATGACGATTGGGATAGTAAATATGAAAGCTGTTCGGGAATTATCCAATTTGTAGAATAAAATTACTAACACCGGTTTAACCGGTGTTATTTTTTTGTAACAAATTTATATCGCATAATTTTTATATTTTACATTTCACCTCAAAAATGCTATATTTTAATCGTAAAAGCGTTACAAATAAAAAACAATATGGAGTTAAACAATATGCGAAAAAATATTTTTATAGCTTTACTTTCATGTTTATTATTCAGCTTAATCTGCCCAGCTATGGCACTTGCTGATGGTGCAGATGTTCAAAATATTCCAATTTACCGAGTTTGTAATGATCAAAGCTTGGAACATTTATTTACAACCGATCGAAGCGAAGTCGATTCTTTAGTTCAAAATCATGGCTGGAGAGATGAAGGAATTGGTTGGTATGCTCCAAGAACAGGTGATCCAGTTTTTCGTTTAAATAACCAACAATTAGGAAATCATTTGTATACAACAGATCAGCATGAAGTCAGTGAATTATGTGCTAATCATGGTTGGAACCTAGACAATAATGGAAATCCATTATTTTATTCAGGTGGAAGTATTCCAATTTACCGTTTATACAATCATGGTTTAAATGGAATGCACTTATTAACAACAGATCAGACTGAATACAATTCTTTACCAGCAGGTGGTTGGGCTCAAGAAGGCGTAGCATTATACGCTGCTGGAGCAAGCTCTCATGAAGAAGCTCCACAAGGCAATGCAACAATCGAAAATACCCCAGCTGAATATGCAATAGAAGCTGATGTTAACCTAAATGGTTCTGGTTCCGGTTGTCATGCTAAAATTTTAGCTTGTACTTCTACTTCAGCAGTAAGTTTTGGACCACAATATGACCAGCATGCTGAAGCTCCATATACGGATACAACGGCTTACCTCATAGAAAATGTTGATAACAATAACGCAGGTGGCCAAAAATATACTCGTACCGGTTATGCTCAAAAAGGACAAACTTCTCGATTAATGTTAGCAGTTCAAAAAGATGGAACTTGTGATGTATATGTTAATGGAGCAAAAGTTGGTTCTGTTCATAATTCAAACTTAGCCGGAAAACAGTTATATCTTCGTGTTGAAGGTTCTGCTCGAGTAAACGGTGATAGTGTTAATGCCCAGTTTAGTAACATTAAGTTAAAACACGGTGATTATAATGCTTCTAAAACTTGGAATACTCATAATTTCGACACAAGTCCAACAATTCACTCATCTGATAATTACCGTTCTAATAAGAGCATTTCAATCTCAGGTACAGTTTCTGGTTTAGGAGCTAATCAGGATTGGGATAGCGCTTATAATAAAGTATCCGGTATAATCCAATTTGTTGAATAAAATATATCTCGCTGTCAGCTATGCTGGCAGCTTTATTATTTCTCAAAAAAATCCTATTGAATTTCCTTAATGATACTAACTTGAATGGTTATTTAAATCTCGAAAACGTTTGCATCCTGCGATTTTGCAAATTTGAGATATTTATGCGATATTAAAAGAGATTCATTTGCTATAAGGACGTTAACGTTTACATTTAATACATAGATGACATTTTGATATATTTGAATACTAACCAAGCAAAACAAAATATTTATGAGACATCTAAATTATTTTAATAATCAAAAATCTCATTGGCTTTCTTTAAGTTTTTAGTTATTTCCAGATGCTGCGGGCAAGTTCTTTCGCATTGTTTACAATCAATACAATCACTCGCTGAAGCATTCTTAGTAACTTCTGAATATAATTTTTTAGCTTCCTCCATTTGCCCATTTCCGAGTTCTAAATTTAGAGAATTAAAAATTTCAGGTATTGGAACTTCTTTTGGACAACCTTTTGTACAGTAATGACAGTTCGTACAATCAATCGTAACGGAATCCCCCATCATACTTTGAGCTTTCCTGATAATCTCTTGTTCCTCATTATTTAGAGGTTCAAAATTTTTCATAAAAGATAAATTATCCTTCATTTGTTCAACATTGCTCATTCCTGATAGTACAGTTAAAATTCCGTCAAGCGAGGCAGCAAAGCGGATAGCCCAAGAAGCATTAGAAGCGTTTGGATTATAGGATCTGAATAATTCTTCAATCTCTTTTTTTGGATTAGCTAAATTACCACCTTTAACCGGCTCCATTACAACAATAGGTTTATTGTGTTTTCTAGCTACTTCATAGTTCTCACGTGAACTGACATTTGGACTATTCCAATCTTTATAATTTAATTGAAGCTGAACAAAGTCAATTTCTGGATGCTCTGTTAATAACCGGTCTAAAAGTATAGGATTAGAATGAAACGAAAATCCAATATTTTTTATGAGTCCCTTCTCCTTTTGTTCATTAACAAAATCCCATAATTTAAACTTGTCATAACGCTTAACATTACTGCCCATTAAGGAATGAAGAAGATAGTAATCAAAGTAACCGGCACCAGTCCTGTCCAAACTTTTAAAGAACTGTTCCTGTGCTTTCTTCTCATTTAAAGCGGCCATTGCAAACAGCTTTGTAGCTAACGTATAATCTTCCCTTGGATAGCGATCTACTAAAGCTTTCTTAATATCCTTTTCAGAACTCCCATAAACAAATGCGGTGTCAAAATAGGTCATACCATTTTCTAAAAATAAGTCGACCATCTGTTCAACTTGTGGAATGTCGGTTTTCATAAAACGCTTTGGTAGTCGCATTAAGCCAAAACCAAGCTTTGGCGTTTCTTTTACAATTCGTTCGTCCAACTTAACTCCAGTTCTATTTAAAATTTGTAAACGTATCACTTACTAAATGTAATTATAAACTTACTGTCAATATATACATTTGAGTATATATTGTTCTAAACATCGATTGACACTAATATTAGCTAAACTTAAAATAGTAGTATTGATTTTGAAAGGAACACTATGAATTCAACAGATATCTGGGTCTTCAGTGCGTTTATATTCTATCTTGGAGTTATGGTTTTAATAGGTTATTTTTACCTTAAACAAACTGGAGATACGGGTGATTACTTCCTAGGTGGACGTGAACTTAATGGTTTGGTTGCTGCATTTTCAGCCGAAGCTTCTGATATGTC
>CANQOZ010000039.1 GCA_947625585.1 uncultured Eubacteriaceae bacterium | reverse complement strand
TTTCGCTAAAAATCAACGATTTTAGAATAAAATTTTCAAGAAATTTTAAAAATTTTTTTGAATTTTAGGATCTAACTTATTCTATATTGGATTTTTATTTCACTTATTTTTAGAGAACTTATCACTCATGAGTAATTCCTGATGATTTTAACTAATAAAATGTTATTCAAACAATTTTTAAAAGACCATAAAACATTAATTTTTTGCCTAACACTCTTATCTTTAACTTATTTTATTTGTTTTTTAATCTTTCGGGTTAATTATTTTATTTTTTTATATCCAACAATAATATTTTACTTAATATTTATCATCTATTGCTGTTTTGAATATAACAAATTCAAGAAGAAATATCTGGAACTTAAACAAATATTAAACGTTGATGTTGATCAAATAGTAGAAATAATAGACACTCAAGCTTTTGATTCAATGGAATTAAAAGAATTTTATAAAATAGTTGAAAAAATAGATAGAGAATTTAAAAAATTAAAAAACCAAACAAAATATCAAAATAACAAGTTAGAAGAAGATATTTCAACCTGGATACATCAGATCAAAATACCAATAACAGCTATGAAGTTAAACCTAGAAGATATCGATTCGAATCAATCTAGAGAATTAAAATCAGAATTATTTCGAATAGAACTTTATGTTGAAATGATATTGAACTATTTTCGTTTAAAATCTCTATCAACTGATTATATTTTTGTTAAAACTGATATAAATCTTGTTATTCGAAATGAACTCAAGCGATTTGCTTCAGAATTTATTAAACGAAAGATAACTTTAGAGTTGCATTGCGAAACATTCAACTATGTAACTGATGAAAAGTGGTTAGCTTTTGTATTCGATCAGATAATCTCTAATGCTTTGAAATATACCCCAAATGGAGGAGTTATTAAAATTTCGTTTATTGACGATAATTTAATTATAGAGGATTCTGGTATTGGTATTTCTTCTAATGATTTACCAAGAATATTTGAAAGAGGTTACACAGGTTATAACGGAAGAATTGACAAAAGAGCTAGTGGTTTAGGTTTATATTTAACAAAACAAGTTTGTGATAACTTGAATATTCCAATTCAATTAGAATCTAAACTTAATAAAGGTACAAAAGTTATATTAGATTTAAAAAACACTTATTAACGCTTTAATTAATTTGGAAATGTGACAAAACTGTAAGGAGTTTGAAAGGAAATTCGATTTTTTGAACTTAACTCAACTCATACAATTTTATTAAAAATTAAATAGAGAGGATATGTATGAGTTTATTAAATGTACAAGGATTAAAGAAAACCTATTTATCCAGGTTTGGAACTAATAAAGTTGAAGCTTTAAAAGATATAAATTTTAAAATTGACCCTGATGAATTTGTTGCAATAATGGGGGAGTCCGGAAGTGGAAAAACTACTCTATTAAATCTTATTGCAACACTAGATAAACCGACATCAGGCCAGATTTTATTAAATGGCCATAATTTGTCTCACTTAAATAATAAAGAACTTAGTAAATTTAGGAGAGATAATTTAGGATTTATATTCCAAGATTTTAATTTATTAGATACTTTTACAGTTGAAGATAACATTTTACTTCCCTTAGTTCTTCGGGGTGAGAGTTATGCAGAGATGCAGATGAAGTTGGAAATTATAACATCTCAATTAAATCTCATTGATTTACTAAAAAAATATCCTTATGAGATTTCCGGTGGTCAAAAACAAAAGGTAGCTGTTGCCCGTGCTTTAATTACTAATCCAAAGTTAATATTAGCTGATGAACCAACTGGTGCTTTGGATTCAAAATCTTCCGATGAATTATTAGAACTTTTTAGAATAATTAATAAAGATGGACAAACCCTATTAATGGTTACTCATTCAATTAAAGCGGCTAGTATGGCTAATCGAATTTTATTCATTAAAGATGGCAAAATTTTTCATCAAATTCATAGAGGAAATGATAGCGATCAGGAGCTTTATAAAAAGATTTCAGATACTTTAATAATGTTAAGTAAGGGGAATTGAGATGCCAATAAATTATTATCCTAAGTTAGCGTTTGAAAGTATTAGAAAAAATAAGCAGCTTTATATTCCTTATTTAATTACCTGCATTTTGATGGTAAGTATTTATTATATACTTAGTTCTTTAATCGAAAGTCCAGCTATTAAATCTATTTATGGAGCTGACATAATTATAACAATTTTATCTTTAGGACTCTGGGTTATTATATTTTTAGCAGTTTTAATCCTGTTCTATTCAAATTCTTTTTTGATTAGAAGAAGAAAGAAGGAATTTGGACTTTATTCAATTTTAGGATTAAGCCAGTTAAATATTGTTTATATCCAATTCTTTGAGAGTTTATTTATAGCACTAACTTCTTTAATTGTAGGAATTGGATTAGGTATTCTTTTTTCAAAATTATTTGAAATAGGATTACTTAATACAATAAATGGAAGTATTAATTACGACTTTACAGTATCGGTTAATTCAATCGTTTTAACTATTATTTTATTTATTGGAATATTCTTTCTGTTATTTTTAAATTCTATTTGGCAAGTCAATACGACTAGTATTAATCAACTTTTAAGAGGGGAGAGTCATGGTGAAAAACCTCCTAAAAGTAATTGGTTTGTCGCATTATTAGGTTTAGCTTCATTAGTTACAGGTTATTACATAGCAGTAACAATTGAATCTCCTCTTGAAGCATTTACCTCTTTTTTTGTAGCAGTACTATTTGTTATTTTTGGAACTTATTTAGTCCTTATTTCAGGATCAGTTCTGTTTTGTCGGATTCTGCAAAGAAATAAAAAGTTTTATTACAAACTTAACCATTTTATTTCTGTCTCGTCTTTAGTTTATAGAATGAAACGTAATGGAGCAGGTTTAGCATCAATTTGTATTCTTTCAACAACGGTTCTAGTCATTCTTTGTACAACTGTTTGTTTATTTATTGGTTCTGAAGATGCTCTCAATTTACGATACCCAAAAGATGAAAATTTAAGAATTAACTTTAAATCTGTTGAAAATCTTTCAAAAGATAATTTAAACCAGGTTAAACACTATATCGATAATCTTGTTCATGAATATAAGACACCAGTTCTTGAACCATTTAGTTATGCTGAAACTTCTTTTTTAGCAGTAGAAGATGGATCAAATATAGATTTTAATTCTAAAGTTTTCGAAGAAATGACAGTTAATGAATCAAATAACATTTTAACAGTAACATTAGTTGGTTTAGATGAGTATAATCAGCTTACTAATCAATCTAAAACTCTAAATCAAGATGAGGTTTTAATCCATAATTTACGTAGTAATTTTAAATCAAAAACGATTACAATAAATGGTATTCAGTCGTTTAAAGTAAAAGAGATTGTTACAGATATGTTTAATAGTGTCGATCAATATGCTAATATGATGCCTACTATAACAATAATTGTACCAAACTTGATTAAAACAACATTAAGCTTGAATTTGGTACAATCCGAGAACACTAACTTTTCTTACAATTATAGTTTCAATGTTAATTTTAATTCTGAAAGACAAGTCAAATTTAATAAAGAAATTAATAAGGCATTGGATAATTCTAACTTCAGAAGTCAGACAGGTATTATTTATAGTATAGGTGAAAGTAAAGAAGAAAATAGACAATCATTTTTAATGTTATACGGCGGATTATATTACTTAGGATTGATATTAAGTGTAATATTTATTTTTACAACAGTTATAATAATGTATTTCAAACAGATCTCTGAAGGTTTTGAAGACCAAAAACGTTTTGAAATGATGCAAAAGATTGGTCTAACTAAGAGTGAAATTAAAAAAATTATCAATTCGCAAATGTTAACTGTATTTTTTATTCCATTAATTTTGGCAGTTCTAAATCTAATGTTTGCGTTTCCAGTAATTCAGAAGTTATTACTAATTTTTAATTTTAATAATAATTTTTTATTTCTACTTACAACATTAGGATGTATTTTTATATTTTCTTGTTTTTATGTTTTAGTTTATAAGATTACGTCCAATGAATATTATAAAATCGTCTCATAGGAAAGAGAGCCAAAACTTCAATTTTGGCTCAAATTTTTTAATTTAAAGATATAAATAAAATGTCAGATAATCGTTGTTATACGACATTCTATTTAATTTTTTTAAACTAAATACTGATTAAAGGTCTCTTCGACTAAAAACACGGACTGTTAATAAGTATAGGATAAATGAAATTATAACTGCAATTATTGGGCTGTAATTTACTAAACTCATTATTGAATCTAAATTTAAATGGAAAAATTTAACTGCAATAAAAATTATTCCAATTGGAATTAAATACGTTATCGATAATAAATATTTTCCGTTCTCATAAAGAAAATTTAAAAATATTCCTAAACTTAGGAATATGACATTATATGAAAGCCCTAACGATAATATCATTACAATCACATCCCAAGGTTCATTGAGAGTTTCTTTTGTTAATAGATAATAAACATAACTGATTAGAATAGAAACTAAAAATCCGATTATTAATGATAAATACATTATCAAAAATTTACTTTGAATAAATCTTTTTCTATTTATAGGTAGTGATAAAGCTGAATAAAACCACTTATATTGACTATCCATAAATAAGGATCTCGATAGTATGGATACAGCAAATACTGATGTAGATATAACAATATAAGTAACATATCCCATAGAGCTAATAAATACGATTCCGTAAAATATAAGAATCAAGAATAATGTTGGTAAATAATTTTTATTTGAATAGTAATTTTCTAATAATAATGTTTTCATTTTAATTAACTAATTTAAATAATTCATTTAAATTAACAGCTTCAGTTTGAATTTCTGGATATTGATTTCTAAATTGGTCTGGATGTTGGATTAATAGTTCCATATTATAATCATGTTCTTTATTATTAATGATAAACTCCGGATCAATCCTCTCAAAATCTTCTTTATTACAATACGCTATGACATAATTATCCTTAATATCTAAGATAGAGTTATTAAAAATAAAACTTCCTTCTTTAATAAATAAGACATTATCGATTATTTGTTCTAAATCTTCTAAATTATGGGAAGAAATTAGAATAGAATTCGTTTCGTCCTGAATAAAGTCAAAAAGAATATCAATTATTGAGTCTCGCATTACAGGATCGAGTCCTGAAGTTATTTCATCTAATATTAATAGTTTTGGTTTACGAGCTAAAACAGAAGCTATCTGTAACTTCATTTTCATTCCTTTTGACATATCTTTAATTTTTATATTTTTAGGTATTTCAAATCTTTCTAGTAAATTCGAGTAAAGGTCACTGTCCCAATTACTAAAAGATGGTTTTTGAATTTTTTCAACTTCTTGAGCAGTTAAAAACATATTAATGTTAAAATCATCAAAAACGACTCCAATTTTATCTTTATTTTGATCTAAATCTTCATTCCAAAATTTAATATCACCTGAATCAGGATTAACGAGACCTATGAGTGATTTAATTAAAGTAGTTTTACCACTACCATTTCTTCCAATTAAACCTGTAACTTCACCTTCATTGAGAATAAAGGACAGTTTATTTAACGAAAAATTTTTAAATTGTTTACTTAAATTGTGAACGTTAATGCTTTTTTTCATTGTTATCGTAAGCCATTTCTAAAAATTGAATTAATTCTGCTTTTGAAATATTAAGCTCCTTGGCTGTTTTTATAGCTTCATCTAATTTTTTTTGAATTAATTCCTTTTTTTCATCATTTAAAAATGAATCATTCACTGATTTAACAAAAGTACCTTTTCCAGTTATTGTTTCAATAAAATTGTCTTTACTTAGTTCTAAGTAAGCTCTTTTAACTGTAATAACACTTGTTTTAAGAGATTTAGCCAAACCTCGAATAGACGGTAAAGGATCCCCTACTTTAAGTTCTTTATTTATAATTTGATTTTTAATTTGGTCAATAATCTGTTGATAAATTGGTTGATTAGAATTTTCAATTATTATTAATTCCATTTTACTGTGTGTACCGTATATACACATTATAATTTATTTTACTTGAAATTCAAGTTAAATTTACTTAAAATAGTGAAGGAAAATTTTAAGTTATACCCCAAATTTCACAAAAATTTACAAATTGTAATAAAAATTAAAAATCTTGAAAACCTTTAAATCCGCAGTATTATCGCATTCCCAAAAATTTTTACAAAAAAAGATACAAATTTGTTACAAATACGCTTCTTTTTTGTTATAATTTAACTCGGTTTTAAAGATTACGAAGGATGAATTTATTTTGAAAAGTTTAAACAAGATTTTATTTACATTATTGATATTGTTACTTACGAGTTCCCCAGCAGTATTTGCGGGAGAAATTTACAGAGTTTGTAATGATTCAACATTTGAACATTTGTATACACCAAGTAGTGAAGAACGTGATGTTTTAGTAGCGGGCGGTTGGGCTAATGAAGGTACAAGTTTTGTTTCACCTGATTCTGGCGATGCAATTTATCGTGTTTGCAGTCCAGTTGGAACCCATCTTTATACTTCTAGCTTAGATGAAGTTAATGGATTAACAGCAATTGGTTGGTCAGCAGACTTCAACGGAGCTCCAATCTTCTTCTCAGGTGGAGATGTTCCAGTTACTCGTATGTACAATCCTCAAGATGGAAATCATCATTGGACAACTTCTCAACATGAAGTCGACGTTTTAGCAGCTCGTGGTTGGACAAATGAAGGTATAGCTTTTAATGCTGTTCAACCTGGTAACATTATTGAAAGAGGAATTTTCAGTCCTGAAGGCGAAAAAAGAGCACAACTTGCTGAACAAGCAGCTAAGTATATAGGACAAAATGGGACTCAGTTCCAGAATCGTATGGGAATTCCTGGTCTAGCCTGGTGTGGCGCATTTGTAGCATGTGTTTTCCAAGATTGTGGTTTAGATTATGCTATTCCAATGACATGTCTTGCATCAAACTACCAAAATTGGGGTATTGCAAATGGTCATTGGCATGATGTAAACAGTGGATATAACCCACAGCCTGGTGATGTTATCGTTTATGATTACAATCGTAATGGTTCTGGAGACCATGTTGGTATCGTTCATGATGGTAGTGGTCCAAGAAACGTTAATTGTGTTGAAGGTAATGTTGGATCACCAAGATTAGTCCGTATGATGAATTATCCACCATTTATTTCAGGTTTTGTATCACCTGCACTTTAGAATTTAATTTGAATTTTAAATCGAGTAGGAGGTGAGTGATTAATTCACTCACCGACCTCTCACACCACTGTACGTACGGTTCACGTATACAGCGGTTTCTTAAATTTAACACACCAATTTAAACCTCTTCCCAGTTTTAGCCTCAAGAAGTTTCTTGATTTTCTTTCTAGCATTATCTCTAACACTTTCATAGGTTGAGAGTAAATTAGTAAAACCGATATCAACAAGAGTGAGATTATCTAAAGCTCTATGCATTTGAGGAGTCTTGCTTAGGCACCAATAGCCTTTGCGGGAGGTAGCTAATCTAACTGCATCACCGTGTTTAAGACCAAGCTTTCTTAAGTTACCATACTTGGTTCTAGGTCTTTTCCAACGTTTCCAAAACAATTGTCGAATTCTTCTTCTAATCCATGCATCCAATTTAGTGAATAAACTAATATTGTTTGCTAGATAGAAATATCCCATCCACCCTTTAATAAATTTATTAAGTGATTTCTGGGTTTGTTCATAACTCAAAGCCGAGTTCCGTTTGGTCAGTTGCCTCACCTTATCTTTGAATTTCTTGACGGATTTAGGATGGACACGAAATTTACACTTGCCATCATAAATATAGAAACCGTAGCCAAGGTATTTAACATCATTGATGTGGCAGACCTTGGATTTGTCTTTGTTAACCTTAAGGTGTAGTTTCTTCTCAATGAATTTAATAATGCTCTGCATTGTTCTAAGAGCAGCATTCCTACTCTTACAGAGGATTAGACAGTCATCTGCATAGCGGACAAATTTGTGTCCACGGCGTTCAAGTTCTTTATCTAGTTTATCTAATAAGATATTACTAAGAATTGGACTGAGTGGTCCACCTTGTGGCATTCCTTGAGTAGATTTAACAAAGTTTCCTTTATCAACCACTCCTGCTTTTAGGAATTTATGAATTAGGGAGATAACATCTCCATCATCAACTTGTTCACTTAGAACTTGAATTAGTTTGGAATGATTGACTGTATCAAAGAACTTTTCAATATCTAGACAGACTGCATACTTAAATCCTTGGTCAACAAACTTCTGAATCCGCCACAATGCTTTGTGGGTTCCTCTATTCGGTCTGAATCCAAAGCTGTTGTCTGAGAAGGTGGGATCATAGATCTCTTCTAAAATATTAGCAATGGCCTGCTGAAAAACTCGATCTGTTCCTGTAGGGATTCCAAGTGGCCTCTTTTCTATAGAAAAGTCTTTTGGAATGTAAACTCTTCTGACTGGACTTGGTTTGTACTTACGGTTTCTGATTTGTTCAATGAATAAATCTTTGTTTTCCTTTAAATACTCAAGCAACTCTTCGTCAACGTTCATTCCGTCAATTCCTGGAGCTCCTCCGTTGTCCCTAACACGTCTAAACGCATCATTTAAGTTGTTTCGGTCGAGAATTTGTTCTAACAAACTCTCTTCTGTGCTGATGTTGTTGTCTTTAGTAATCGGTTCTGGCTTGGATTCCCGTTCTACAGGTCTTTCATGTTCCGCACTATTTCCCTGTAGCGGGCCAGGTTTCCCTTGTTGTCTATCCATAATTTCTCCTTTCCGTTCTAATTGTTACTAACATCAATTTAAGATTCCTCCCTTCACTAGGGTTCGTATGTTTAGCTTGAATTCCTAGCTACTATGGATTCGGCTGACTCCCTATGGTTCGTTGTTACTAGGGTTTCCCCTCCATAGGGCCTCCTGGGGTAAGCACCCGGTGCTTTACAACCTTTAAGTCTTTCCCTCTATGCCTGCCATCTTTACTCCTGAGGTTCCGTGTAGCTATTGGACTTCGACAGGTATTGCAGTCTTATCCACCTTTTGGAGCCTGAGATGATTTCTGTTCGTCAGGACAGAGATTACCAGCTAACTTACTTCAGATTCCACCTTACGACGGACACCCTTGCCAATGGTCTAACCATAGCTAGACTAGCTGGCTTACGCCTTCCCGCTACCGGGCGGCAAACGGGACTTTCACCCGTAGACTGGGGCATTCCCAGCACACAATAAATAAAAGAGTTAGTCGAAAGATTAACTCTTTTATTTTTCTCAATTAATTTAATTTGATTTATAATCTGAGTAACTATCCCCTGTTTTGTAATCAATTACTACATGTTCCTGTTTATTTGGAACAAAAACATCAAAATTTGCTGATTCTCCCATATCTTCTATTGAAAATGCTTCCATTCTAACACCAGAAGCTATTAGATTTTCACCTTGATATATTGGAGTTACTCGATAGAGAACGTGACCTTGGGTGGTATAAATAGAATCTAAAGCTATATCTTCAAATGGATCCATTCCAGTATGATTAAACCAATAAGTTCCAGTCATTAGATTTTTGACATTATCGTTTTCACCAGAAAGTTTAAAAGCTATTAAATGACTTCGATTATAAAGATAACCTTGATCAATAAATGAATAAGATTTTTGAATCCATCCTGCTGGATGAATTTTTGAAATATCTGTTCTCTTACTTTGTGGCAAGGTATCAAAACTCAAAGAAGCCATAGCTGGACCTGGTCTATCTAGATAATCTAGATCGCTATAGTGTTCATACGACTGAGCTGCATCACTTATTTCTTCTTGAGTAAAATCGGCTCTTCCATCATAAACTAACAAAAAATTATCTGAATTAGAATAGCTAAGACTATTTTCAAGCGCTGTTCCTCCTATGGGAACTCCACCTAGAACCGTTTGAATTTCAACACTATAATCAGGTTCTTCGATTTTTTCGTTTGAAAGTTCAGTAACAAAGCCACTGAAAGAAGGATAACCAAAAATTGCAGTAATCGCTACAATAATGACTAGAACTAAAGTACTTGTAAATCTTTTAAGTTTTTTAGTCATAATATTTTCGTTTTAA
>CANQOZ010000038.1 GCA_947625585.1 uncultured Eubacteriaceae bacterium | reverse complement strand
TCCAAATGTTCATCTATTATTTTCCAGACTTCATTAAAGCCATTCTTTGTTTCACTACTAAAAGGAATAAGAATATCAGACTCTTCTAATTCCAACTTATCTTTAATTGTATTTATTGATTTATCTACTTTACTTTTCTTTAATTTATCAAATTTAGTAGCAATAATAATTGGATCAATTCCATAGTATTTTAACCAGTCAAACATTAATTTGTCATCCTCTGTTGGTCCTACTCTACTATCAACCAGTAAAAATACCTCATTTATTTTTTCACGGTTGAGTAAATATTCCTCAATCATTTCTCCCCATTTAGCACGTTCCTTTTTGGAAACTTTAGCATATCCATAACCAGGCATATCAACAAACAAAAAGTCTTTCGGTCCACTAACTTTATAAAAATTCATTGTTTGTGTTTTACCAGGCTTTGAACTAGTTCTTGCTAGATTTCTTCTATTAATTAATGTATTTATAAAGGTTGACTTACCAACATTGGAACGACCTAATAGAACAAATTCTGGTACCTCCATTTGAGGATATTGTTTTTGCGAAACAGCACTAATAACTAACTCTGAATTATTTATTTTCATTTATCTTTACCTAAAGTTAATTCATAAACTTCATCATAATTTTTGACAGGATAGAGAGTCAGGTTTTTAAATAGTTCGTCTGGAATCTCTTCAAGGTCCTTTTTATTAGCTTCTGGATATATTACTTCTGTTATTCCTGCTCTAGATGCAGCAGCTAGTTTTTCCCTTAAACCACCTATTGGTAAAACTCTACCCCTTAAAGTTATTTCGCCGGTCATTGCTAAATTGCTTCGAACCGGTTTATTTATTATTGCTGACAGTAACGCTGTTGTTATAGTAATTCCTGCCGATGGACCATCTTTTGGAACTGCACCTTCTGGAACATGGACATGAATATCATATTGGTTAAAAAATATTGGACTAATATTATACTTTTCAGCTCTACTTTTAATAAAACTCATAGCCGCTTGTGCTGATTCTTGCATAACATCTCCTAATTGTCCGGTAAGTTTTAATTTTCCAACACCAGGATAATAATTTGTTTCAATTTCTAAAGTTTCACCACCTGCTGAAGTCCAAGCTAAACCGTTCACCAAACCAGCTTCAGCTTCTTCACTTATCTTTTCAACGTCGTATTTTCTATTCCCAAGATAAGTTTCAACGTTATATCTAGCTATGCTTACTTTTTCTTTCTTATCTTCAACTATTTCCTTAGCAGCAATACGACAAATTTTAGCAAGTAATCTCTTAAGCTCTCGAACACCAGATTCTCTTGTGTAGAATGTAATAATGTCAAAAATAGCTGGTCTTGAAAATGTTAATTGTTTTGATGTTAATCCATGCTCTTTTAAAAGTTCAGGGATTAAATATTTTTTAGCTATATGATACTTTTCATCCTCTATATAACCATTAACCTCGATAACTTCCATCCTATCTAATAGTGGTTCAGGTATATTATTAATTGTATTTGCAGTTGTAATAAATAATATTTGGGATAGATCAAATGGAAGTTCCAGATAATTATCAGTAAATGAATTATTTTGTTCAGGATCTAATACTTCTAATAAAGCAGAGGTTGGATCCCCTTTTAAATCCTGGCCGATCTTGTCAATTTCATCAAGTAAAAATAGAGGGTTTCTAGAGCCACACATTTTTAAATGATAAATAATTCTACCTGGAATTGATCCCAGATAAGTTCTTCGATGGCCTCTTATTTCAGCTTCATCTCGAATTCCTCCAAGTGAAATTCGAATATATTTTCTTCCAGTAGCATTTGCAATAGACTTAGCTATAGAAGTCTTTCCAACTCCAGGTGGACCAACTAAACATAAAATTGGTGACTTTAATGAGTTTGTTAGTTTTAAAACTGAAAGATATTCTAGAATTCGTTCTTTTACAGTTTCTAGTCCATAATGTTCTCTGTTTAAAATGGAACGAGCTCTTTTGATATTACTGTTTAAAGTATCTTGTTTATTCCATGGGAGAGCAAATATTAGATCTAAATAAGTTTCAATTATTCCAGATTCACTACTTCCTGGAGGCATCTTCTTCAGTTTTTCTAACTCATCATTTACTTTATTAACTACTACTTGAGGCAATTTAGCATGGTCCAACTTTTCTAGATAGTTATTAACCCTATCTTCTTCACCTTCACCAAGTTCCTCTTGAATGATCCTTATTTGTTCTCTTAGAACATATTCTCTCTGATTCTTATCAAGTTCATCGTGAACCTTTTCATCAATTGACTGTTCAATTTTTATAAATTCTATTTCTTCCATCAAATAGTGATATAGATTAGATAAGCGAATTCTTGTATCCTGTTCCGATAATAATACTTGAGCTCTTTCTGTATCTAAATCTAAGTTGGAAGCAATCATATCAACAAGAGCTTCTGGACTTGAAACAATTTCAATAGATGAATTTAAAGATTTTGGATCTATATTAGTTAGTTTTAAATAATCATTAAAGGAATTTGTTACTAACTTCTTTAAAATTAAAGCTTCTTGATCTTTTTCATGAGTTGGAATTATCTTCTTTGCTATCACAGACTTATAAGGTTCAATATTAACTAGCTTGCTAATCTGACCTCTTTCTTTAACTTCAACTAAAACTCGTAAGTTTTCATTATCTGTTGAAATAGCCTGTTTTATTACAGCAAAACAACCAAAATTATAAAATTCTCTTTGATTAGATTCTAAACTTTCAATTTTAAGTTCAGTTAAAAATATTTGTCGATTGTAATTCGTTAATGATTCATTAACGGCTTCAATAGAATCATTCCTTTTTAAATCAAAGTGAAGTACCATTCCTGGAAATATAGACATTCCTTGTAACATAATTAAAGGAATATCTGTTCTACTCTTTAGTAAAGGTACATTTTTTCGTTGAGTTAAACCGTTCATAATGAAAAAAAGCATTCATTAAATGGAGAAAACTCCATTTAGAATGCGTTTAATTGTATTCATAAAGTGGTTCAGTGTTATCATTAACCACTTCTTTATTTACAGTAATTTTCTTTATATTATCAATTGAAGGAACTTCGAACATTATGTCAGTCATAAATTTTTCCATAATAGTTCTAAGACCTCTTGCACCAGTTTCATTTTTTATAGCTTTGTCAGCAATTGCTTCTAATGAGTCATCTGTAAATTCAAGATCGATTCCTTCTTGTTTTAACATCTTTTTGTATTGCTTTGTTATAGCATTTTTAGGTTCAGTTAAAATTCGAATCAAAGCATCCTTATTTAATTCAGAGAGAGTGGTCCGGATTGGAATTCGTCCAATCAACTCAGGAATTAAACCATATTTTTGTAGATCTTGTGGCTCAACATTATCTAGTAACTGCTTGAGATTCTTGTCCTCTTTCTTCTTGATTGGTGCATTAAAACCAATAGATGAGCTTTGAGTTCTATTTTCAACAATTTTTTCTAAACCATCAAAAGCACCACCTAAGATAAAAAGAATATCTGATGTATCAACTTCTAAAAACTGTTGTTGTGGATGTTTTCTACCACCTCCTGGTGGAACATTCGCAGTTGTACCTTCAATTATCTTTAATAAAGACTGTTGAACCCCTTCTCCACTAACATCTCTAGTAATTGATACATTTTCACTTTTTCTGGCAATTTTATCAATTTCATCTATATAAATAATACCGCTTTCAGCTTTCTTGATGTTCATATTAGCATTTTGAATTAATTTCAATAATATGTTTTCAACATCTTCTCCAACATAACCAGCTTCCGTTAAAGAAGTAGCATCAGCTATAGCGAATGGAACATCAAGTATTTCTGCTAATGTTTGAGCAAGTAAAGTCTTACCAGAACCAGTAGGACCAATAAGCATTATATTACTCTTTTGGACTTCAACATCTTCATACTCTGGGACTTGAACATTCCCTTTCTTTGAGTCTAAACGTAAATAATGATTGTAGACAGCCACAGCAAGAGCTTTTTTAGCATCATCTTGGTCTATTACATATTCATCTAAAATTTTCTTAATATCTTTTGGTTTTAGTCTTCTCAATTTTAATTTATTGGTAATAGATTCCTGCATTAAAAACTTACACGCATCAACACATTCATTACAAATGAATAAATCGGATTTTTTTCCTTTAAAAATCTTCTTAACTTGAGACTTCTTTTTCCCACAAAAGGAACAAACCTCTTCTTCTTTTTCTTTAATATCTTTATCGTTATCTTTATTCTGGCTCATTATCACCTTATTCTAATCGATTTTTTCTAACCTCATCAATGAGTCCATAATCTTTAGCTTCCTGGGCTGTCAAGTATTTATCTCTTTCAGTGTCTCTAGCAATTTTATTTTTTGTCTGACCCGTCATTTCAGAGAGTAATCTATTAAGTTGTTCTCTAGTCTGTTTAAGATGATTTGCATGAATTTGAATATCTGTCTGTTGTCCCTCGATTCCTGACAGTGGTTGATGAATCATAATTGTACTATTTGGTAAGGCTACACGTTTACCTTTAGTACCAGCTGCTAACAAAAAACTACCCATTGAAGCTGCTAAGCCAACACAAATTGTAGAAATATCATTTTGAATATAATTCATCGTATCATAAATGGCTAATCCAGCTGAAACTGATCCACCCGGTGAATTAATATACATAGATATTTCTTTATCAGCATCCATCGCTTCTAATAATAATAGTTGAGCTATTACTGAGCTAGCTAATTGATCTGTTATTTCACCGTCAACAAAAACAACTCTTTCTTTGAGTAATCGTGAATAAATATCCGATGCTCTTTCTACTACTCCGTCATTTTCAATAACTGTTGGAATAATTACAGATTTAGGCATTAGGCTCCTTCTTCATTAAATCATTCATAATATTTAAATAGTTAAGAACATTTCCAACTTCCAGCTCTTGTAGACTCATGAAAAATAATAGATCTACCAATTTATTAACTTTTTTTTGAGTAACATAATCTTCATATTGAGTACCTATATTAAATAGACTGTATTGAGTAAATTTATTTTCCATATCAACGTTATAAGTATCAATAATGTTATTTAAAATAAATTGTTCCTTAGCCAACGTTTTTAGATTTTCATCTATTGAAGCATCAGGTGAAAATGTAGAGTCTAATTTTGGAAGTTCATCAAGATAATCCTTATAATCTTCTTTCAACCGTTCTATATATAATGGGGAAACTTCTAATTCAGTATTATCTAAAACATCTTTTAAAAGTTCGTTTCCATTTTGATTAGTTAGTCTAATTAATTTAGATGAACTGTTAACTTCATTTATGTATTTTTTAAAGTCATCTACACTATCAAAATCAAAATTTTCTTTAACAAATTCTTCCGTAATTTCTGGTAATTCGTATTCATAGATATCTTTTATTTTAAAATCATAAAATAAATTACCATCTTTTATTCTAGCTAGTTTGCCCTTATTTTTTCCTATTAATTTTTTAGTTAACTCAGGTTCAAAATAGAGATTGTCTTTTCCAATAATAATTCCAATTTCTTTTGGAATTGCTTTTCTAGAGTTTGTATCAAGAACCTCTAATTCAACTAAGTCATTTTCCTGGATTTCTCTATCTACAGGAGTTTTAACTAGATAATTAAATAAGGTGAAAATATTTTCATCTTCTAAATCTTCTGAAATTGCTTCTTTTGAAAGATCATTTAAATTTTCAATAACTGATTCTGATCGTTCTTGAGGAATTTCAAAATCAGGAGCCGATGCAAATTCAATATTAACTTTCAAGCCATCATCACCCGTATAATCAAATGATTTAATATTAGGTTGGCTTAATGGAATAATATCTTTTTCATCTAATAATTTACTGAAGTCTTTATTCACACTTGAATCAATTATTTCATTATCTAAGAATCCTTTTCCAAATAACTTTTGGGCCATCTTAAAAGAAATCTTTCCTTTTCTAAACCCATCTATTCTTAAATTTTTTCTAATATCATTAAAAGCATTTCTTCGAATATCGTTAACTTCTTCAGGAGTATATTCAAAGATAATATTGGTTGTTCCGTTTTTTTCTTTATTTATATTTTCTTTCATTTAATTTTCGCTGTCTAAGGAATACTTATAAATAACATCTTTTACTTTATTTGCTTTAATTATTTCTGATATATTTTGATTTATTTCTTCTTGAGAAAGATTTGTTGAATAATTTTTTAAAACTTCTAATTTTTTCTTATATTCATCATCAAAATCACCAGAATCCCAATTCTTGATTATCGTATTAATAATCTCATCAGTTTCAATGTTTTCTTCTTTTAGAATTAAATCGTAAATATAGTTTAAAAGATGATCATAGTATTCAGTAAGTGACTTATTTGTTGGCTTTTTGTTAATAAAACCTTCCATAAATAAGCCTACATTGGTTTCATCTATAATGTCAGGATTTTGAACAAATTCAATCAAACTATCATCTACATCAGCTATTTCAATACTGTTGATAAATTGTAAGAGTACATCGTTCTTTATTTCTGTTTCATGTTGATCTTTAAGCTTATTTTCTTCTGTTTCAACTATGAAATTTTTTAATTCATCAAGTGTATCAAATTCAGATACTTCTGATGCAAATTCATCATCTAAATCATCCATATCTGCTTCATATACCTGAACAACTTTAATAGTAACTTCACTAGAAGAGTCAGAAGGTTTAAAACTAAAAACGTCTTCAGCTGATTTTCCAATTAGATTCTCTTTTAAGGTTGGATATTTATCTAATTGTTCGGGAAAAATTATTTGACTTTTCATATCTTCGATAGATTCATCTTCAAAGGCTGTTATAATTGAGATGACATCACCTTCTTCAAAAGATCTATCTAGCGGAGTTAATCGAGCATTATTCTTTTGTAATTCTTTTAGTTCCTTCTCAATTAGAATTTCCTTTTCATCATCATATAAACCTTGAAAAGGTTCCGGTTTTTCTAAATCCTTATAATTATAAGTAACTGTTGGTTTTGAATAGACCATTACTTGAATATCATTTTCATCATCATTAGTTGGAGTTATAAAATTACTAATAAAAGCAAAATCATCAGAATCATCTAGTAATTCCTCTGTTAAGAATTCTTTAACTCTTGGACCAATTTGAGATATTGCAAAACTTTTTAAATCTACATCAATAATTTCTTTATTAAACTTATTAAGTGGAAGACCAAATAATTGTAATAAAGTGTTATTAAAACCTAAAGCCTGTCTATTTTTATATTTTTCTAATAATTCATCTGGGATACTTACTGTAACTTCACTTATCCCTTTTAATTCATTTTTATTTTTAATTTTCATAATATTTTTCTCAAAACACTACAATTATAACAAATGGAATGTCATTAGTTAAAAAAACAGGATATGCTTACGACATATCCCGCATATTTTCTAAATAATATTGACAAAATTCATTGATTTCGCATTTATCACATTTTGGTTTTCTTGAACTACAAGTTTCCCTTCCATGCCATATTAACCAATGATGAGCTTTATTCCAATTCTCTTCTGGAATTAGCTGACAGAGTTCAGCTTCTATTTTATTTGGAGTCTTTCCTGAGGCAAGACCAATACGATTTGAAACTCGTTTAACATGAGTATCAACACCTAATCCAGGTATATCGTAAGCATTTGCTAACACTACATTAGCTGTTTTGGAACCAACTCCAGGCAATGTCATGATTTCCTTTTTTGATCTAGGAACTTCAGAATTAAATTCATTAACTAATTTTTGTGAGGCAGCTAAAATATTTTTTGCTTTATTATTAGCTAATCCACAACTATTAATATATTCCTTTAATTCATCAAAAGATAATTCCAACATTTTTTCTGGAGAATTATGTTCCTTAAATAATTCCTCAGTTACAATATTAACTCTTTGATCTGTACACTGAGCTGAAAGAATAACAGCTACTAAGCATTCAAATGGATTACTAAACTTAAGTAGACTTTTATTTTCTCGGTCTTTATATTTTTCCCTTAAAGAATCTAAAGCTTTTTGTTTAAAAGTAATTTCTTGTTCCATTAACTAACAAAACCATGATTAATCAAACCTCTTAAGTAGGTTCCATAAATGGAAGCAGGTATTGCGGATGAACCACCTATAACATGATAATCCAAGTTACCTAACCATACAGAGGTTGTAATACCAGATGTCATCCCGGTAAACCATAAATTTTCCTTATTATCGGTTGTTCCCGTCTTACCAGCTGTTGCAATACCACATTGAGCTGCAGTACCAGTACCACCTGTTACAACTTGATTCATGATTCCCCACATTGTTGAAGCAGTTTGTGGACTCATTATCTGTTTTGAAACTAAGTTCATGCTTCCTTTATCTAAAATGACATCTCCTGCAGAAGTTGTTAT
Source organism: uncultured Eubacteriaceae bacterium (assembly GCA_947625585.1). Lineage (GTDB taxonomy): Bacteria > Bacillota > Clostridia > Eubacteriales > Eubacteriaceae > CANRHG01. The sequence goes on along the minus strand of CANQOZ010000038.1, from coordinate 1,738 downwards.
TTTTGTACTGAAGTAAGCTTGATTATAAACACCATTATTATTAAAAGTATTAAAAGCAGCTGCCATCTGATATGGTTTAACACCATAAGTTAAACCACCCAATGCTGATGCTAAATTGTAATCATCATCGGTAATAGAATCAAATCCAAATCCTTTTATCCAATCAATAGCTGGAGTTATTCCTAAAGAATTAAATATTTGGACTGAAGTAGTATTACGCGAATTTACTAATGACTGAGTAAATGTAATAGCTCCCATATAACTATTATCAGAGTTTCTCGGTCTATATCCAGCAATATTTATTGGTGCATCATTTAGAACGGTTCCTGGACTAAAAGCTCCATTTTCTATTCCTAAAGCATAATAAAACGGCTTAATATTAGATCCTGGTTGTCTAGGCGAAGAAGCCATATCTATATCTGAATATCCTTCATTTCCACCATAATAAGATCTAATTGCTCCATCACGGTCTACAGTTACTAAAGCTCCAGTATAACCTCTAGCCTGACTATAACCATAATTAGCTAACATATCTTCCATTGTATTTATTGCAATATTCTGGAAGTTACTATTTATAGTTGTGTAGAATTTATAACCACCAGAAGCTACGTTTGAACGAATATAAGAAGCAGCTTCATCTTCTGAAAGACCTCGTTCTTTCATTACATTAGGTGTTGCTAACCTTATATATTCATCAATAACTCGTCCAACGTAATCCTGATATCCTGGAGCAATTTGGTTATTAATGTTGTTTTCAGACCAAGGAATAATATTTATAGGCGTATTGTAAGCTTCAGTTGCTTGTTGATCTGTAATATAACCTTCACTTACCATACGATTTAAAACTTGTTTTTGTCTATTTTTAGCAGCATCAAAATTAACATTAGGCGCATAAATACTTGGAGCCTGTGGTAAGCCGGCTAACATAGCACATTCGGCTAAGTTTAATTCATTAACTTGTTTTCCAAAGTAAGTCTCCGAAGCGGCTTCTATTCCATAAGCAGCAGAACCGAAAAAATACTCGTTCAAATACATTTCAAGAATCTGATCTTTAGTATATTTATCTTCTAACTGATATGAGATTGATATTTCTTTGAACTTCCTGTTTAAGGAATCCATAAATGTAGATTCTGTTGAAATATCAGGTAAGTACATCAATCTAGCTAACTGTTGGGTTAAGGTAGAAGCACCTTGTCCTGTTGAGTTCCTTCCAATTATATTAGATACTAAAGCACGAAAAACTCCAAAATAGTCAACTCCATCATGACTATAAAAACGGGAGTCTTCTGTTGCAATTAAAGCGTTTCTTAAATCCTGTGGAACCTGGTCAATTGAGACATAAGTTCGATTCTCAGAATAAAGAGCAGCTATCTCAACATTATCAGAAGTATAAATATATGTCTTTTCTTTTGGTGTATATTTAGTATCTGAAATATCAGTAAAGTTAGCGGTATAAACAAGATAAACACCAACTCCACCTATTAATGCTAATAATCCAACTACACCAAGAATTATTGCTAATGTATGCTGCCAAGTCGATTTTTGATAACGTCTTGGTAATCCTTTGGTTTTTTTCTTACCACCATTTAATGATTTTTTTATTTTATCTGTAAATTTAGAACTCTTTTGTTTTGAAATTGGTTTACCCGATTTTGACGATTTCCCCCCTACAGTAGCTCCAACTTCGGATTCCGTGTTTTTAGTGTTATTATCATTAGTAGTTTCTTCTTCAGAACTT
>CANQOZ010000037.1 GCA_947625585.1 uncultured Eubacteriaceae bacterium | reverse complement strand
CTCTTTTAATTAAATTCTTAAAATTGTTTGGTAAATACTTAAACATAATCGATATTATTAAAGAATAAAATGGAATTAAGAATATATTGGTAATTATTCTAGCTGGTAATAAAACCATCCACGCTTGTCCATATAATATCGTTAACCATAATGTATTTAAAAGAACAGAATTAACAATCTGTTCAACAGTTATTATTAATAAAATACGTTCATCTTCTCTAAAATTTGCTTTTCGAAGTAAAAATTTTCCAAAAAATGGAAACAACGAAAACAGCAGTATCAATAAGAAAAATAGAATAGCTACAAAGATATTTAATGGTTCACCAAAATAATAAAAATGTCCATTACTAAAATTTATGGTATTTGTGATGAATAAATAAATGAGTGCTAATGCAGAAACACCTAAATTTAAAAACTTTAAATATTTACTCTTTCTGTTTTTTAATAAGATCCATAGAATTCCTGGAATAAACCCAGCAAGACCACTTGATAAGGTAAATCCTAAGAATAATGGTCCATTAGGCTTTATAACATAACAGAGTAGATCACTAATAATCCCAATAATAAAACCTGGAATTGGTCCAAGTATAAACCCAGAAAGAATAATTGGAATTGTATTTAAATTTATTCTAAGTGATGGAAATCCACCAAGTGGAATATAAACTTCAAATAATATTTTTAGGACAATACTAATACTTATAAAAACTGCAGAATAGACTAATAATTGTGTCCTAGTTAATTTTGTTAGTTTTGAATTTTGTGAAAAGACATTACTTTTCATAGCTTTCCTCCATAAAAGTAATGCTTGTTTTCAACAATAAAATAGAGTTTAACTATGAAAAGTTGATAACAAGCGGATGCAAAATGAGTATCGCAATAGTTGACTATTTCGTGTGAATGCAACATCCCATCATTCACCACTTTACGCACTCAAATTTACTCTTGTCAGATTTGGTTTAAAACTGCTCGAAAAGATATTAGATTCCTGTTAACCTTTTCGACACTAATATTTCCCTTATGTTGTTCAACAACCGCTTTAGCGATTGAGAGACCAATACCATAACTACCTGTTTCCCTACTTCTTGAATTGTCTGATCGATAGAAACGATCAAACAATCGGTTTAGATTACCTGAAGGCATTTTATCGGTAGTATTGCTACATACTATTATTATACTTTTACCTTGTTTTGAAACATTTAAACTTATTGTACCGTCTTCAGGGGTATATTTGAATGAATTATTTAATAAGACCGAAACAAGCTTATCAATACCATCTTCATAACCTTTAAACTCAACATCTTTTTCAATTGACTTAATATAATGTTTATTTTCACTTACGGCTATTGGATCAAAGGTATCAGCTCTTTTACTAATTACTTCACTGGCATTAAATTTTGTTACGATTTCGCTCGGAACAGCCGATTCCATCTTGGAGAGAATTAATAAATCCTTAACTAAATCATTCATTCGAACAACTTGATCTTTTATATTTTGGGTCCACTCGTCTTCTCCATGAAGAATTTCAATAACATCTGTATCTGCTGAAATAATTGATAACGGTGTCTTAATTTCATGGCTGGCATCTGTTATAAATCGCTTTTGCTTTTGAATATTCTCAATAACAGGATTAATAATTGGTCTCGATAGAAGAGATATTAAAACAAATATAATGATTAAGCTTACAAATAAGATTAAAAGTGATAATAGGATTAAAGTTCTTAGAGTTGTTAATTCAGATCCAAAATCTAAAAAAACTATTTCATAACCTGTATTTGTATATTTGATTTTATATTTATATCCTCTATAGATTCCCTGGGTTTTTCCTGAATCAGCTACAGTTAGGGCATAATTATAAGCCTCAGATGGTAATATCGAAGCAATATGGCCCATATTAATAGCAGTCTCTCCAGATTCCGTATTAAAGGAAACTGAAAAATATCTTGTTCGGTATGGTGTTTCTCCAGAGAATAGGTTATGCCTATTGTTATAACTAAAACTATCTTCTGGAAAACTCCCGTTATGAGCTAATAAAAAGTTTAAAACATCATCAGCATCTCGATTTAATTGTAAAAAGTAAAATAAATTAAGAATTGCAATGATTCCTATTAAAACGACAGTAACGGAAAACATTGCAATTGTAATAAATTTTCTTCTAAGTTTTTGAAACATTATTCTTCAATTTTACTCAATGAATAACCAGCTCCACGAGTAGCTTTAATCATATAATCTGATCCAATCTGGCTTAATCTTTTTCTTAAAGTTGAAATATAGGTCCAGACAACATTGATTTCACTATCAGTATCTAAACCCCAAATTTTTTCTAAAAATAATTCAGACCGAATCAAAATATTTGGATTTAACATCAACATTTCCAACATCTGGAATTCTTTATTAGTTAAGTGTATAACATTTTCTCCACAGATTAATTCAGATGTTTCCTTATTTAATTGTAAATTTCCGATTTCTAATATATTTGGTTTAAATTCACTTTTACGTCTTGTTATTGATCTAATCCTAGCTATTAATTCCTTTGTATCAAAAGGTTTTGATAAATAGTCATCTGCTCCAGCATTTAGACCTGCTATTTTATCTTCAGTTTCCCCTTTGGCTGTCAACATGATAATTGGTGTATGGATGTTTTCTTTTCTAAGTCTCTTTAAAACTTCCATTCCATCCATACCCGGCATCATGATATCTAAGATTATTCCATCATAATCATTAATAGTTGCATAATCATATGCATCATTACCATCATAGACTTGGTCAACTGAATAATTATTATGTTTTAAAATTGTAGCTAGGGCTTTTGAAAGGTTTACTTCATCTTCAGCTAATAGTAGTCTCATTCTCGATCACTCCTAGTTTTAGAATTAGTATATTAACTTGTACTTAAATTATCTTAAAAGAATTAATATTTTTACAGATTATTTTAACTTAATCGTGATTTAAATTCGTTTAGAATCAATATTTTCGCATCAAAAAAACCTATCACAGTTAAGATCTGTAATAGGTTGAGTTTCTAACTTTTTACTAAACCTGGATCTGGGATAGTTCCATCTGTTGAACCAGATGGTTGGGTAAATCTAGGAAGTTTATAAGCTGGATCAATGGTCATGAAAGTATATCCTTCACTTTTCAACTGTTTAATTACAGCATCGAGAGCTTCTCTTCCACCTTTCTTAGTTGGCCTTTCAGCATGAGCCAAAACGACTGAGACACTTTGTCCGTGAATTCCATCAATCATTTTTTGGAAAGCTTCGTCCGAGGTTATCTTATCACTTAGACCATCTCCAAATTGAACATTCCAGTCAACATAGTTATAACCATTATTTACAGCTGCATCTACACACGCTTGGTTCGCATTGGGAGACCCACCAGGAAAACGGAATATTTTAAGTGGTTCAACACCTGTTACTTCTGTCTGGGTATTATGTAAACTTGTAACGTCATTCATGAATTTATCTACATTTTTGTAAATAGAATAATCATGACTCCAGGTATGATTAGCTAAAACATGACCTTCATTAACATATCTTCTGTAGATTTCCTCCCATTCTTCTCCTTCTCTTCCATTAGTAAAGAATGTCGCTTTAACATCGTTATTTTTTAAAATGTCTAAAACTTCATTCGAATAGGAATCAGGACCATCATCGAATGTTAAAAAAACTACTTTTAAATTTTCGTCATCGTAATTTCCAGTCATCAGTTTTTCCCTGATTGTCTGAATATTTGCTTCTTGAAGGGCTGCCTGATTTTCCTGTGCTAATAGTTCTTGTTGCATTTCTAATTTAGTTTGATAACGAGCATAAGCATATTGTGAAACTAGGAAGAGTAAAAGCACAGCGATTACAACTAAGCCAGTATACAGATATCTCTTTTTAGTCATTTGAACCTTCTAATAATTTTTCTAAAATATATGAAACACCATTATTATCGTTACTTTTTGTGATTGTATACTTACCTTCCTGCTTTAAGCTTTCAGGCGAATTTTCCATTATAATTGGAAAGTTAACATGTTGCAACATTTCCAAGTCATTATAATTATCACCTATTCCAATAGAATTTTCTATAGGAATTCCATAATAATCTAGAATTACATCGATACCATGTGCTTTTGAAATACCAGGATTCATTATTTCAAGTAGAGTTGGTTGAGATCGCATTACCTTTAAATTAGGGAATCTCTCCCTCATTGCAATTTCAAGTTCGGCTATTTCATCTTCAAAACCAGTAAAGAGGCATTTTATACTTAAGTCCTCATCCTTCATTACAATTTCAGGTTCATTTTGTTCGGGTTTAAATCCGATTTGTTTATATTCAGCTATTTCAGCAGGATGGTCTAAATCTGTTGTATACCAGTTATCCCCTATATAAAAGTTAAAGGAAGTTTTTGAACCTAAATCTTTTGCATAGTTATAGACTTCTAAAACTGTTTTCTTATCTAAACCAGTACTGTAGAGGGAATTACCATTTTCATCTAAAACAGAACTACCACCAAATGTGATAAGTGGTTTTTTAATACCAAGTCTTTCAACAAAAGGATAGACACCTTTCGGCATTCTACCAGAGGTTAAAATAACAGGAATTCCAAGTTTATCGAGTTTTTGGATAGTTTTAACATTCTCATTTGAAATCTTAGCATTCGAATTAAGAAGCGTTCCATCAAGATCTAAAAATACGATTTTATTAGTTAAATTCATGAATAAATAACCCACTTCTTAATTTCGGTTCAAATAAAGTAGATTTTGGAGGCATTAATTTACCTTGATTTGCTATTTCCATTAATTCATTTAAAGAAGTAGGATAAACTGAAAAAGCAACTTCCATCTCTCCAGAATCAACTTTCTTTTCTAATTCATTTAAACCCTTTAATCCACTAACAAAGTCTATACGCTTATCTGTTCTAAGATTACCTATTCCTAATACTGGATTTAAAATATTGTTGTATAAAATTGAAACTTCTAAGTTATCTACAATATCTGTAGGAACGTCACCTTTAAACTTTAAGTTATACCACTGTTTATCAAGGTATAGTCCAAATTCATACTTTTTAGAAGGTTTTACTGGATTATCTGATTTTATAATTTCAAATTTTTTAGAGAGTTCTTCTAAAAAATCATCTTTATTTAATCCGTTTAGATCCTTAACTACTCGATTATAGTCTAAAACTTGAAGTTCATTATCCGGGAAGATAACAGTTAGAAAATTATCAGCCTCAGTATTAGTTCCTGCTAAATTTCTTCTATTTTTAGCTACGGTAACAGCAGCTGAACACCTGTGATGTCCATCTGCAATATAGAAGTTTTCTACTTCTTTAAATAAAGATACTAACTCTTTAATGACTTGAGGATCGCTAATACGCCAAACATTATGTTTTACATTATCATCGGACTTAAACGAGTAAAGTTTTTCTTTATTTTTAAGTTTATTAACTAAATCTGTAATTTTCTGTTTATTTAAGTAAGTTAGATAGATTGGACCGGTATGCGCTTCTAAAGTATTAATATGTTGAACTCTATCATTTTCTTTAACCTTAAGAGTTTGTTCATGTTGCTTTATTGTTCCATTTACAACTTCGTCTACTAAACAATTAGCAACAATTCCTGTTTGGATATGATTCCCCATAGTTAACTCATAGAGATACAAACATGGAGACTCTTCTGTTACGAGATAACCATTAGTTTTTAAAAACTCAAGATTCTCCTTACCCTTTTCATAAACTTCAGAAGAATAAAGATCGACACTGTCCTCTAGTGTTGTCTCAGGTCTATCAACTCTTAAAAATGATAGAGGTTTTCCTACTATTTCTTGCTTTGCTTCCTCCCTATTAAAAACATCATAAGGAAGCGCAGCTATTTGTTCTGCTGTTTCTTTTGTTGGTCGAAGCGCTTTTAACGGTTTAATTGTTGGCATTATTTTAGAATCCTAACTCTTGTAACACCATCTATCTTATACAAGTCTTCCTTAATATCCAGTCCAACAGGTGAGTCTGTATTAATAACAGTATAAGCATATTCTCCCCTGTTTAAGTTGGATAAGTTTGCTATATTTATGTTATTCTTACCTAATATTTTAGTAACCTGAGCAATCATATTTGGAATATTACGATGATTAATGGTAATCCTACCAGTTGTTTCAATTAAACCATCATCAATATCAGGATAATTGACAGAATTAAAGATATTACCTAATTCCAGATATTCTCTACATTCGTTAACTACCATTCTTGCACAGTTTATTTCACTTTCAGGAGTTGAAGCCCCTAGGTGAGGTATTGCAACTACATTTTTAAGACCAATTAAATCTTCACTCGGAAAATCAGTAATATATCTTGAAATTCTTCCATCTTTTAAAGCTTTAATCATAGCTTCATTATCAACTAAACCACCTCTGGCGAAGTTTAAGATCTTTTGTCCTGGTTTAGAGTGTGATAATAATTCTTCATTAACAAAATTCTTGGTGGAATCTAAATAAGGAATATGAAGTGTAACATAATCACACTTTTCCATTAACTTCTCAACACTTTTTGCAATATTTACTTGATTGGACAATCCTAAGGCATTATCAACGGATAAACTTGTATCAAAGCCATAGACTTTCATTCCAAGTGCAATAGCCATATTAGCAACCAAGATCCCGATTTTACCTAGTCCAATAACACCGATTCTTTTTCCTTTAAGCTCTGGACCTGTATATTCACTCTTTTCAGCTTCAACAAGTTCTTCTACATTATCCGAACCATTTAAGCTCTTTACCCATTCAATTCCACTCATGATTCGACGTGAAGATAGTAGAAGTCCAACAAGTACTAATTCCTTAACAGCGTTAGCATTTGCGCCAGGAGTATTACATACAACAATTCCTCTTTTTGAACATTCTTCTATAGGGATATTATTTACTCCGGCACCGGCTCTACCTATAAACTTAACACTTCGAGGAATATCATAATCGTGTAAATCAGCTGAACGAACCAAAATAGCATCTGGATCTTTACAATCAGTTGAGAATTCAAATTGATCTTTACTTACTTGTTTTAAACCTTTTTTTGATATTTTATTTAATAGTAAAACTTTAAACATTTTCTTCCTCGAATTTTTTCATAAATTGTACTAGTTTTTGAACACCTTCTAATGGCATAGCATTATAGATTGAAGCACGCATTCCGCCAACAGTGCGATGTCCTTTTAAGTTGACGAAGCCATTTTCTTGAGCTTCTTTTATAAACTTCTTTTCTAATTCATCATCCCCTATTACAAACGGAACATTCATTAAAGATCTATCTTCTTTATTGACGGTTGGTTTAAAAAGTTTTGAATTATCTAAATAATCGTAGAGGATATTAGCTTTTTCAATATTTTTTTCCTTCATCTTTTCAAGCCCACCATTTCGTTTTAACCAATCAAAGACAAGACCTGCCATGTAAATTCCGTAAGTAGGTGGAGTATTATAAAGAGAGTTATTATCTGCTTGAACCTTATAATTCATCATAATCGGAGTTAATTTATTTTCATTCCCTAATAAATCTTCCCGAATTATTGCAATAACTACTCCAGCTGGACCAACATTTTTCTGAGCTCCTGCATAAACCATTCCAAATTTACTGATATCGAGTGGTTCTGATAAAAAAGAAGATGAATAATCGGCAATTAAAGGAATATCGCCTGTATCCGGTAGTTCATTATATTTTGTACCGTAAATAGTGTTGTTTCCGGTAATGTAAACATAATCGATATCATCTCTAAAATCTTCATTTGTAGTTTTTGGAATGTAACTATAAGTTTTATCTTCAGAAGAAGCAGCAGCTTTAACATCACCATATTTTTGAGCTTCTTCAAAAGCTTTCTTAGCCCATTGGCCAGTTATTATATAATCCGCTTTATTATTTTTATTCATGAAGTTAAGAGGAATAGCTGAGAATTGTGCACTAGCTCCTCCTTGTAAAAACAAAATAACATAATTATCAGGAATATTAAGTAGTTCCTTTAAGTCTGATTTTGCTTTTTCAAGAATATCTTCAAAATCCTTTGATCGATGACTCATTTCCATAACCGACATACCTGATTCGCCATAGTTTGTCATCTCACTCGCTGCCTGTTCTAATACTTCAAGTGGCAACGTTGCCGGACCTGCTGAAAAATTATAAACTCTTTCCAATTTTATTCCTCTATTCATTGCAAATTTTCAATTAATTATAATCATTATAAAAAATGTGTTCAATTAAAATGGGATTGCGCTCCGATTACAACTTTAAAAAACTTGCGAGTGGTTATAAAAGTAATGGGAATGGATTGCGATGTATTTGGATTTAAAGTATAAAATGTTGGAAAATTAAAAAACTATTAGCTTTAGAGTTTTTTTCTTTAATCGAGAAATAATTTATATTAATTTGATAGACTTATATAGTGTAAACGTTATATCTATTTAGTCGCAAAAATTTTATTATTTTGAAATTACTAATTAAGGCTGTTTGTAACCAAACAGCCTTTTATAATCATAATTTATGGTAATGGAGTATTTACAGGAGCCAACCTGATACGAATTGCTTCCATTTGTAAATTTCTACCAGTTGTTCCTGCTTCTGCACCATCTGTTACCCAATTTAACCAACCAAGATCTTGAACATGAACTTGATATTGTACTGTATATTTCGAAGAATTAGGTCCTGTTAGATTTATATGGATTGCCTCAATCTGTAAATTTTGATGCATTGTTCCAGCATAAACACCTTCTAAAACTGGATCCATCCAACCCAAATTTTCAACATGAACATTATAATTGAAATCGACTCCTTCAATTGGAGTGGATAATCTAATTCCTTCCATTTGGATATTTTGACCTGTTGTACCTGCTATAGCATTATTTCCTACAGATGGTGTAATAAAACCAATATTCTGAACATAAGGAGTAACAATTATTTCCTGAGTCCAACCACAATTAGCATAATTCCAGGTTGTATTTAAAACCATATTTCCATCCGAGTTCGGATCTGTTGAAGCATAAGCTTGAACAATAATATCGCTTGCATCAATATAATAGTTATTAACAGGAGTATCATTTACAGGGAACGTATATGAGAATGTTCCATCCCCATTGTTATTAGCAACTTTACAATCCATATCTGTTTGGCCAGGTTGAGACCATGTAAATAGTGAAACCTTTTGTATGGATTCCCTCATTGCACCTAGTAGTGCTGGATTTGCAACTGGAGCAACTGTAACAGTATAAGAATCAGGTGAACTAGCTGTTATTTTACTTCTAGCAGGATCAACAACCGTATTTTGATCCGATACAACAACTGGTATTACAGCAGTAACTTTTGAACCATTTTCTAAAGTAATCGCTGCAGTAACATTTCCAATTCCTGATTGATCTTTTGAGCTAACAGTAACTTCTTGACCATTTGGAGTAATATTTAAAATTTCTGTATCAGTAGACCAAGTGACAATTGCATTAGGATCTGCTGGCTTTAAATTTGCTTTAACCGTATCAGTAGTAGTCCCATTTACTCCTTGTGGAACTAAATAAATAGCTGATTGGCTTAATTCCATTGTTGTCCCATCAGCAGCAAATTTATTTACACTAACAGTTGTTGTTGCCGTATTATTGGTACTTAAACCTGAATAAGATGATGTAACAGTACATGTACCTTCACCAACAGGTGTTACATTCCCATAATCATCAACTATAGCTATATTTGTATTTGATGAAAGATAAACAAATTCATCTAAAGCTGGATTAACTGTATTGTTTTCAGGTAATAACCTTGCATTAACATTCTCAGTAACTAAATTATCCGTTGTTAAGCTCATTGAAGATTTTGCAGTAATTCCAGTAGCCGGTACAGCTTGAGATACAAATGTAACCAAGAATTTTGTTGAAAATGTTTTATTATTAGCATCAGTCCAGGTAGCTGTTATATTTGCTGTTCCAGTATAGTTACTGTTTGCTGTTGTTACTATTGTATCTTCATTACTAGCAGTAAAAATTATTATGTTTGTATTATCCGTAGTAAACGAAACACTACCATTTGAGAGTGGTTGTCCAGTTGGAACAGTCATTAGATTATCTACTAAGTTAAAGTCATTATCCGATACTAAGTATAACGGTGAATAAACAGGTTCAATTCCAGTAACCGTATTATAAGATAATTGTCCTGTAGTTGTAATAATAACTGGTTGAGCATTTACACCATCAACATTTAAATTGAGCTCTAAGTAATTTCCTTGTGGTAAGCTTTTATAAACTGATACTAATCCTGTTTGACTAACAGAAGCGTAATTAACAGCTGCTCTTGAATTATTGTTAGTATCAATTAATGATAATGACCAAGTAGGTTTTCCACCACCTTGAACCGTTTGACTTTGACCATTTTGAACAACTGTTCTTGTGTAAGCAAATTGGGCTGTTCTTGTATTAGTTAAGTTAATTGTAAAAGGATTTTGGACGTTTCCATATGTTGATGTTGTAATTGTTGCAGGAGTAGTATTTGAATTATTAATTACAAACCGAACTGATGGATTAATACTACTAGGATTTACCTGATTAGAAACTACCCCACTTACAGGAGAACCTGATAGTTGATAAACCGTTACTTTAAAAGGGATATTTCGGATATCCACATTAAGCCCTAACGGTTAGGCTCAAAGCTGAAAACAT
>CANQOZ010000036.1 GCA_947625585.1 uncultured Eubacteriaceae bacterium | reverse complement strand
CTCCCATTAATTAAAACTGCTTTCATAATCTTTCTTTTTAACAATAAATTAAAATATCCGGTAATACCTTCATTAATCTGGAAAATTTCCAATTTAACTTAATTTAACAAAGTTTATAGGTTTATTTTTATTATAATAAGGATTTAAATTGAATTTAATTAAATTAATTCTAACAATCCCAAAACGAATTAATTAAAGCATTAACATATGTGGCTTTAAACTTTCAAATCAACTTTAACTAAATCTTCCTGATTTAATTCATTATCTAAAACTGGTTTGACTTTCTCTAAAATATATTCTTCAACTTGTTGTGGGGCTCTTCCAACATAGAGATTAGGATTTAACATTTCTTCTAGCTGATCTTCAGAAAGATTTATTAAATCACTTTTCTTTATTAAGTCTAAAAGATTATTTTCAAGACCTCGTTCTTTAACGTTTCTTCCAGCCTCCTGACTTAACTTTCTGATTTCTTCATGAAGTTCTTGACGATCTCCACCATTCTTTACACCTTCCATAATAATATTTTCAGTAATCATAAATGGAAGTTCTTCTCTAATATGACGGTCTATCATATTTTCATAAACGACTAAACCCTGTGAAATATTAATAGCAATCAATAAGATTGCATCTGTTGCAAGAAAAGCTTCAGGAATTGAAATTCTTTTGTTGGCAGAATCATCCAAAGTTCTTTCAAACCATTGAGTACTTTCAGTTATAGCTGGATTTAAAGAACTACTAATAATAAATCTAGCTAGTGAACTTATTCTTTCTGAACGCATAGGATTGCGTTTATAAGCCATAGCAGATGAGCCTACTTGATTCTTTTCAAAAGGTTCTTCTACTTCCTTTAAGTGTTGTAAGAGTCGGATATCGTTTGTAAATTTAGCTAAAGTTTGTGCTATACCAGCTAGACAGTTAAGAATTCGAGAGTCGGTCTTACGAGTATAGGTTTGACTAGATAAATCAAAATGTTCATCAAATCCCATTTTAGCTGTAACTAAATCGTCTAACTTCTTTACTTTATCCGTATCATTATTAAATAGGTCCATAAATGAAGCTTGAGTACCTGTAGTTCCTTTAACTCCTCTAAATTTTATTGTTGATAGGACATAATCTACATCTTCAAGATCTATCATTAAATCCTGAATCCAAAGCCCAGCCCTTTTGCCAACTGTTGTTAACTGTGCTGCCTGAAAATGAGTGAATCCTAATGTAGCAACATCTTTATATTTAAGAGCGAAATCGCTGAGATTTTTAATTAAAATTAATAAAAGTTTTCTAACTTGTTTTAAAGCATCTCGATACTGAATCAAGTCTGTATTATCACCAACATAAGCAGATGTTGCACCTAAATGAATAATAGGTTTTGCTGATGGACACTGATCTCCATAAGTCCTTATGTGAGCCATAACATCATGTCTTAACTCCTTTTCATAGGCTTTAGCTAAATCAAAATTAATCTCATCTACTTTTGATCTTAATTCATCAAGTTGTTCATCAGTAATATTTAAACCTAATTCCTGTTCTGCTTCTGCAAGAGCAATCCACAATCTTCGCCATGTTCTAAACTTTGTATCTGATGAAAAAATTCGTTTCATTTCTTCTGATGAATAACGAGTAATCAAAGGATTTTCATAATACTCACTCATTTCGGTACTCTCCTTCTAAAACTGTCTTATCATATACTTTATTAATTCGCTTAATATCTTTAGCCATTCCAGTTTCATCATCTATATCTATTAAAACAGCATTAAATTTCCATGGATAAGCTAGCTCAACTTCAAAACGCTGAGGGATTTTAGTTCTAAACTTTTCGAGAACTATATCCGTCTTAGTTCCAATAACACTATTGATTGGACCAGTCATTCCAATATCTGTTATATAGGCAGTTCCGTTTGGTAATACTCGATTATCTGCAGTTTGAACATGGGTATGAGTTCCAACGATTGCAGAAGCTACTCCATCATATTTAAAGCCATAAGCTATCTTTTCACTTGTAGCTTCTCCATGAAAATCTATTAATAAAATATCGCACTGGTTTTTAAATTCATCCATGTATTTTTCAGATAAGTCAAAAGGAGAATCCATATCAGGCATGAATGTCTGTCCTGAAATATTTAAAACTCCAATTTTTTTACCGTTACGTTCAACTACAGTGAACGCTTTTCCAGGGACATGATCTGGATAATTAAGAGGTCTTACCATCATGGGATAATTATCGATATAATTGATGGTTTCCTTTTGGTTAAATACATGATTTCCCATAGTAATCACATCAATAGGAGTATTCAATAACTGTTTTAAGTTGTTTTCAGTGATTCCACGACCAGCTGAAGCATTCTCTAAATTAGCAACAACAAAGTCAGCTCCTAACTCTTTTTTAATGTTGTCTAGATCATTTAACAGAATCTTCCGTCCAGGACGACCAACAACATCACCAATCATTAATATTTTCATTTTTTGAATCTTTTATCTAATAATCTTTCGACAAAACTTGTCTCTTCGTTAATCTTCTCTTCTTCTCTAATCTGTTTAATAGCTTCTGGATTCTTCTTTAATTCCTCACGTTCCTCTTTTATTTCCTCCTGTCTGATTTCCCAGTGAATAATAAAAGTTAATGTTGCTCTAATTAGAATCAGAAAGCCAATGAAATAAAGCTCATTTATTTCTCGAACTATTACAGTTCTAATAATTTCGCTTCCTAGCTTAAATTCAAGTGATAAAGCCATTCCTTCAGCTAAAATTAAACGAACTTTTGGATTCTTAGTAATATAATCCCGGACCCCTATACAGCCAGCAACAATTAAAACCAGAATTCCTACAAATTCAAAGAGAAGTATTGACCAATTTGCCAGTCCTTCTAGGAACTCTTCGGCTAGTTCAAACATTTCTCCCATTTAATTACCTTCTTAAATTCTTTTGTTTTAATAGTACCATAAGAAAATAGGTCAAAAAAAAATCCCTGATTAAAACCAGGGATTTAGATTATTTTGCGTATTCGATTTGTCTAGTTTCACGTATTAAATTTATTTTAATATTTCCAGGATAATCAAGTTGATCTTCAATTTTCTTTGCAATATCTTTTGATAACATGTACATCCTGTCATCATCTACGATATCCGGCTTGACTATAACTCTAATTTCACGACCAGCTTGGATAGCGTAGGATTTTTCAACACCTTCAAAGGAATTGGCAATATTCTCCAAATCTTCGAGTCGTTGAACATATGAAACAAGTGACTCATTACGGGCTCCGGGTCTAGCAGCTGAAATTGTATCTGCTGCTTGGACTAGAACAGCTTCAAGAGTAGTTGCTTCTATATCGCCGTGATGTGCTTGTACGGCGTGTATAACATCATTTTTTTCTCTGTATTTTTTTAATAAGTTGACTCCAATGTCAACATGATTACCTTCAACTTCATGATCTATAGCTTTTCCAATATCATGAAGTAATCCGGCACGTTTGGCCACTTTAACATTTCCCCCAAGTTCAGCAGCCATATTACCTGCTAATAGGGAAACTTCAACAGAATGTTTTAGGACGTTTTGGCCATAACTCGTCCTATATTTTAATCTACCTAAAAGTTTTATTAATTCACCGTGTAGATTATGAATACCAACATCATAACTGGCTTGTTCACCCTCTTCACGGATCTGGCTTTCTACTTCTTTTTTAGCCTTCTTTACAGTATCTTCAATTCTTCCCGGATGGATTCTTCCATCTAAAATCAATTTTTCTAATGCGAGGCGGGCAACCTCTCTTCTTACAGGATCAAATCCTGATAAGATGACAGCTTCTGGTGTATCGTCTATGATAAGTTCTATTCCAGTCGCTGCTTCCAAAGACCTGATATTTCTTCCTTCACGACCAATGATTCTACCTTTCATCTCATCGTTTGGAAGATTTACAACAGTAATGGTATTTTCAGAAACATTACTTGCAGCAGTTCGTTGGATAGCATGAGCGATAATATTACTAGCTTCCTTCTCTGCAGTATCCCTTGCTTCATTTTCAATCCGCTTGGCTAATGCTGCTGCTTCACTTAACGATTCTTTCTCAACTTCCTCCATTAAAAGCTCTTTTGCTTCTTCATGAGTTAGTTCTGAAATTCGTTCTAATTCCGATACCCTTTTATTGTATAATTTATCAACTTGGCTTCGTTTTCTATCTAAATCTTTATATTTACGATCGATTTTTTGTAATTGCTTTTCGATCTGTTCAGATTTGTTTTCAAGCGTGATTTCTCTTTGGTTGAGTCTGTTTTCAATTTTAGTTAATTCGTTTTGTCTTTTACGATTCTCACTGTCAATTAACTCTTTATAATGTAAAGACTCTTCTTTTGCATTAAACAAAATTTCTTTTGTTTGAGCTTCGGCATCACGTCTCGCATCCCTTATGATTCGGTCAGCATTATCTTGTGCTGTTCCTATTGTAGTAGCGGTTACTGATTTACACGCATAGTAACCAACAGCTACACCCGTTGCTAATGCTAAAGCAACAAATAAATAAGTGATTAGCGTAATTCCTCCTTCTAGTAAGATTTGCGGTTTGACCACTAGGATATTTTATATCCCTTTAGATTTTAAATCAATTTAAAACATTATCTTAAGGTTAATATCTATCCGATCGTTATACGTAAAGAAGGAACAAAATACTCCTTTAAATTAGTTAATTATATTGTCAAACCTCCTACTTTTGTAGTTAAATCTTAACTTATATTCTTTGTGTATTTTTACTACCATATTTCCCTAAATAAATCAGAATAATTTAAAAGCAATGAGTTAAAAATACCCACTTTTATTCTTCTTGGGTTCATAATAACAGTTGGAACGAACCCATCTTTATTTAAGTTGTAGATGATAATCTGTTTATTTTCCAGGTCCAATACCCAATATTCACTTATTCCAGCTTCTTTATAAATTACAGGCTTAATACAAAATGCGAGTACATCGCTATTGTTTTTAGCATAATCTATAACTAGATCAAGTTGTTCTGAGCTATTTTCTCTTTTAACTGCTAATATTGGCCTGACTATCGTGTTAGCCGTATTAACTAAAGTAATCGTTTCATACGGTTTATATATTTTATGTTTGGCCTTATTTTTTTCGCTATAATCTAGAAAAGTTTCATTTAAAAACTCACCGAGTTCATTTAATTCTTCACTGTTAACTTTTCTAGTATAAATGCGACCACTAATTAATTCCTTTTCGCTGATTTTATTTTTATCTTCGTCTTGCACTTTTATAATTTTTCCCCTGATAACTATTGGTTTGTATCATTTTATCTATCAGTTGATCCCGGATTTTCCACCAACTGGTATTCCAGTTAGCATAAACACAATTTTCTTCCGGAATACGACCGATTAGACGTTCTATTATAATACCTGGATTTAAATTCTCCAACAGTAGAATAGCTCTATTAATAAATTCTTCTGAACTAAGAAGTTTAAGCCCATTTCGATACATTTGTTCTAGCTTAGTTCCCTTTTCAACGTAAAGAGAATGGATCTTTACGTAATCGGTATCAACTTCATTTAATAATTGAGCCAACTCTAAAATATCTTCAGTCAAATCCCAAGGTAAATCGACAATTACATGAGTTGATAATTTGAAACCATGCTTTTTTATTTTTTTAGCTGCTTCGATATAATCTTCAACTGAATGTTTTCTGTTGAGAATTTCTAAAGTTTTATTGTTTGAACTTTGTAAACCAAGTTCAATCGTTATTTCAACTCCCGTATCTTTCTTTAATTGCTCTAAAAATTCAAGCTGCTCTTGAGATATACAATCTGGTCTAGTTGAAATTGCAATTTCTACAATTCCATCAAATTGGCTAGCTTCAGTCATATAATTTTTGAAACGGTCGAAATCAAGATAAGTATTTGAGAAGCTTTGAAAATAGGCTATAAACTTATTAGCTTTATATTTCCTTCTGATAAGTTCACTGTTACTTTTTAGCTGGTTTGTAACACTTAAGTTTTCATCTAAAAGTTCAAAACCACTTCCAACAGCACCACAAAAGATGCAGCCTCCTATTCCCTTTGTTCCATCTCTATTTGGACATGTACAAGGTATATTAACAGGAAGTTTATAAACCTTTTCCCCAAACTCTTCTTTTAAATGCTTTGAATAAACTCGGTATAATGAATTTAAATCCATATTAAAAAAGCATACCAGAAACTCCGATATGCTATTAATTTATTTTTTCATGAAATCTGGAATTTGATCCTTTTCGCAACTGATGCTTAAAACAAACTTAATATTATCTGCTAATTTTAACTTTTCTAAATGATCAAGTAATGTTTTAACAGATTCTGGTCCGTTAGCATCAATTATTCTGAGAACATTATCAACAAAAATAATTGTTATATCGTAATTACTTGCGATCAATCCACACAAAAAACCATAAAGTTCACTTGAACTATTAATCTGAAACTCTTCAGTGTTGATGAATCGAATTTGATTGTTTACGGTAGCTCTATAATGGTCTTGATCGTTGACAAATAAGACATTACCATCAGTATGTTCGAGAGCTTCATTTGCCATATCAATCATCTTTTTTGTTTTTCCGCTACCCCTTGCTCCAAATATAAACTCTATCATATTTAGCTCACTTTCTTGGTTTACTTTAATTATAAACGATATTACAGGCATTTAATAACCACTTTTTAAAGTTGAAAATATAAAAGTGAAATAGTAAAAAATGTTATCGAGTTTATTTAAATCTATAAACATTTTTGGAAAAATGGAATATAATAATTTTACTTAAAAAGTTATAGAGGCATTTTAAATGGAACGTTTATCAGCTCAGGAAGTTTTACAATTATACGACCAGCAATTGCAAAACGCTCAGATTATACAACAGAGAATTATTCCGAAGACCGATACGTTTGATTCATCTTGTTATAGTTTTTATTCTTACCTAAAACCATTTAGGAGAGTTGGTGGAGATTTCTATGACTTTAAAGTTTTTGACGATGATAGTGTTAGTTTAATTTTAGCTGATGCTGTTGGACATGGAATTGATGCAGCAATGATTACAAGTATGATCAAATTGATCTATTCTTATAGTCTTCGCATCTTAGACAATCAAAAGTCACCAAGTAAGCTCATGGCAGAAATCGACACTGAGATTGAGGAAACGCTTGGCTTTTCGTTTTTTTCAGTATTTTCTGTTTGTTTTAATCCAAACAAGAATGAACTTTACTGGAGTAACGCTGGTCACCCACCAGGAATAATTATAAGTAAAGATGAGGGAATTATCAGCTTGAATGCTTCACTCCCACTGATCGGGATGCATTCTATGGTTAATAACAGTGGTTATGTTGACCATGTTAATAATTTTAAACCCGGTGATAAGTTCTTACTTTTTACTGATGGACTTATTGAAGCGAAAAATGATAAGGGAGAACCTTACACTTTTCAACGACTTTTAAATTTAATTGAAGATTATAAAGATTCAAGTATTGAAGTTCTATGTAGACTAATTATTAATGATAATAAAGAATTTTCAGCTTCAACCGAAGCAAATGATGATATCTGTCTACTCGGAATTGAATACGATTCATAAAAAATGGTTGTGGCTTAATTCCACAACCATTTTTTATACTGATTACGTTTTTTCAGTTAATAGGCTAGCTAAAAAATATAATTTGTCCATTGCACTTGCATTTTCAACAAAAACTCCATCTGGAACATCGAGATCCCTATTTGTGAAATTTAGGATTGCTTTTACCCCACTTTGAGCTAATAAGTTTGCTAATTCAGATGCTTGTTTGTCCTCCGCTGTTAAAATTGCTATGTCTATTGAATTTTCTCTTAAATAATTCTCTAAATCTTTAATATTCCGAACTTTTGGTAAACCTTCTAATCTACGTGGATAATTATCAAATAGTGCTTTGACTATAAATCCATTCTTACTTAACTGTTTATCTTGAGCTAACGTTATTCCTCTATTATCCATTCCAACAACAATACAGGAATGATTCAAATTACTTCCAAGGACTTCCTCAATTACTTTTAGTAATTCTTCAACTTTGTAACCATATCCTTGATAACCAGAAGCACCTAAAACATTAAAATCGTATCTAATTTGAGAAGAAGTCAGTCCTGTTAATTGTGCTAACTCCTTTGAAGATATCTTGTTTCTACACTCGTTTATTAAATCGATTAGGATTCTTCGGTATTTTGGTAATCTTCGAAGAATCGGCATTGTAATATTTTTAGTAGTTAGTTCCATCCTTCCCCCCAATACAGTTTAATTATATAAAAAGGTTATAGGGTTTTAAAGAGCTATTTCCTCTTTTCTAAACTTTATACAAAATTTTTTATATCGTTCACTTTTTTTAATTATTCATTTTTGAATATTTCAGAACTTCTCCATCTTTTATTAATCTTTATTATTATCCATTATATTGTTTAAGCTAAATTACATTATTCCCATTATAATAAGGAGTACCATGTTACTTAAAGTTGAGAACCTAGGTTTTGCCTATGGAACAGATGAAATATTAGACAACGTCAATTTTGAAATTAAAGAAAAAGAGAAACTTGGACTTATTGGAACTAATGGAGCTGGTAAAACTACCTTAGTTAAAATCATAACTGACCAGTTAGAGGCTGACTCAGGTAAGATAAATCTAGGTGCTGGTTATTCCATTGGTTATCTTGAACAAGAAATAGGTATTGAAAACGACAAAACACTTAGAGAACTTTTTGAAGAAATATTTGAAGATTATAGACGAAAACAAGATAGACTTGAAGAAATAGCTGGCTTAATAGAAAAGACAGAGGGTAAAGAACAGGAATCTCTACTTAAAGAATACGACAGGATACAAGAATATCTTTTAAGAGAAAATGCTTACTCTTCAGATAGCCGAATTAAAGGAATGATTAAAGGCATTAATTTAACTGAAGAAGATCTAGATAAACAATTCAAATCCTTTTCTGGTGGTGAAAAAACCAAAATCAAACTTGCTATGACACTTCTTAGAGAACCTGACCTATTAATATTAGATGAACCAACTAACTTTTTGGATTTATCTACTTTGAGTTGGCTGGAAACAACATTAAAACATTATCCTGGAGCTGTTCTTTTAATTTCTCATGATAGGTACTTCTTAAATCAGACTTGTAATGGAATATTGGAGCTAGAAAATAATAAAATCAAACGTTATCCTGGAAACTATGAAAATTACTTAAAACGAAAGACTGAAGAACGGGCTCAAGCTGACAGGAATTACCGTAATGTTTTAAAGGAGATCGAACGTCAAAAAAAGATTATTCAAAGATACCGAGATATAAATTCAAAACAATCGTCAAAGCATGCTCGAAGTCGTGAAAAAGCTCTTGAAAAGATTGAACTTCCTGAACAAATTAAAAATCAACGTACAGTAAATTTTTTCTTTGAACCAAAATTTAGAAGTGGAAATGATGTTCTAACTGTTAAAGACTTATCTAAGAATTATGGATCGGAAACCTTATTTGAAAATATTGAATTTGAAATAAAGCGGAATGATAAAGTTGGTATCATAGGTGATAATGGAATAGGTAAGACAACTCTTTTTAAAATCTTAAAAAAAGAAGAAAAGAAATCATCAGGACAAATTGAATTTGGAGCTAAAGTTAAACCGGATTATTATACTCAGGAACTATCTAACTTAGATGAACTCGCTGATTTGAATTTAATTGAAGCCATTCGTGAATCAAGAATTGAGTTAAATGAGGGGGATATAAGAAACTACTTGGCCAACTTTTTATTTTATGGAGATGATGTCTTTAAAAAGATTGGTGATTTGTCTGGAGGTGAAAAAGCTAGAATTAAAATCGCTAAATTGCTACTCTCCAATGCAAACTTTTTATTAATGGATGAACCAACCAATCATCTTGATATGCAGACAAAGGAAATTCTTGAAGATGTATTATCAAACTATCAGGGAACATTACTCTTTATTTCTCATGATCGTTACTTCCTTAACAGATTAGCTAACAAAATCTTTGAGTTTACACCAAACGGTATTAATGTTTATCTTGGGAATTATGATGATTACATCAATAAAAAGAGTCTTGAAACAGAAGATTCTAAAGAAATTGTTAAAGAACAAACTCTAACTAAAACTCAAAGACAGAAGAATCGAAAGCGTGAACACCAACTTCGAAAAGAGATTAGGTCAAAACGGGCACTAATTACAAAATTAGAAAATGAAATAGAAGATAAAAATAATAAACTTATTGAATTAGAAGAATTAATGAGTACTCCCGATTTTTATTCAACAGATAAATCTCTAGAAACTATTCAAAGTTATGAAAGTTTAAAACAAGAGATTACAGACCTTGAAAACAATTGGGAAATCGAATCAGAAAATTTAGAGGAAATACTAGAAGAAGTTAATTAAGCTTTTAAATGATTTTAACAGATTAATTATTAAAGTGTAAATAGTCAAGGACTTCGACACTTTTTGGAAAAAATTGGAATAGTACCTTAATTAGGAAATTGTAAATTAGAATAAAGGAAAATGAAACCGTAATGAATTCTATAATTAGGTAATAGAAATCTTTCCAAATCAATTTTTCTTCATAATGAGAAAATTCAATTTGGCCCTTCCGTTTCCTACAATCGATTTCAGAAGTGACAACGATTCTATAAGAAAAATTAAGCATGTAAATAAAGACCTTTAGGATGATAGTGGGATATCCTAAAGGTCATTTTATCTATGACCATAGAATAGTCTGTCCAA
>CANQOZ010000035.1 GCA_947625585.1 uncultured Eubacteriaceae bacterium | reverse complement strand
GTCCAATTTTGTTATTAAACTTGGACAGACTATTCTATGGTCATAGATAAAAATGACCTTTAGGATGATAGTGGGACACCCTAAAGGTCTTTATTTACACGATGAATTTATTGATTAGGAGCAATTTCTGTTATTGAATTACAGAATTCTTTCTGGCTTTATTTTCCAAAGAAAACGAATTCTCTTTATTTTTTAAACAGGTTGTTCTATTTTCTTAATTCTCAGATTATTTTAGTGAATTTATTTTTTCAGAGAGCTTACTACTCTTAAGATATTATTAACTAAAGTTTAAATTAATTCACTTGACAAAATTCTGAGAAAAAATAAAGGAGCCTCAGAGAGACCCCTTATTTTCAATTATTTACTCGGACCTTGTTTTAATTCTACAACAACGGATTGTCCGTATTGTAATACTCCAGAGAAGGTGTAGTGAACACCGTCTGTTGTGTCACCTTTTATAACCTTATGACTCTTACCGTCAACTGTAATCATCAATTCATTGTTTGCAAGGTCTTGGAAACTTATATGTACCACTTTTACTTCATTTGTATTCTGATCAACAACCCTGACAGTTCCTCCAGTCGTGTTGGCACTTAAGATTTCATAGTAGCCTTCAATACCGTTGAATGTCTGATTGTATCCACAAGTTAGGTAAAAGTCTGATAATCCAACAACAAATGATTTAGACGAATCATTGGCTTTCTGGTCTTCCATCCAGCATCCATTGATTCTAGCTCTAAAACTTGCATGGTCAATTGGTGATTTATATGGTTCATCTGTCGAGCCTGGAGCTTCATCACCTTTTGGAACAAGTACAATATTCAAAGCTTCTAATCTTTCAGCACAGCCTGTTGTACCAGCATCTTGGCCATTCTTTGCCCAGTCTAACCATCCATAGTTGGAGCAGTGAGCTTGGTAATATATATCATATTTTGTAGCAGCATCCCCGGTCAGGCGAAGTTCAATAGCTTCGATTGGTAAGCCCTGTCCGGTTGTTCCCGACATCTGACCGTTTCCAACGAAATTCTCTTCCCATCCCTTGTTTGCTATATGGGAACGGTATTCAATTCCGCTGTTTCCTTCGTCTTCATAAGTTAGTTTTAAGGCTTCAATATCTTTACTTTGGCCCGTCGTTCCGATCATGGTATCAATGTATTCACTTGCTACCCAGCCGATATCACTGATATGGGTTTCTGCAGTATTAATCGGGTCCATGTTGTTATAAACATAGGCTCTTTCTGTTGATCCAGGAGCTTCAGCACCCTTATCAACAATGATGATCTGGATTGCTTCAAGTTTTCTGTTTAATCCTGTTGAGCCAGATTCTTCACCATTCTTGGCCCATCCTAACCAACCTACGTTAGAAACGTGGGAACGGTAGTAAACATCATAAACACTTGAATCGGTTCCATCGATTTTGATCCTAATTGCTTCGAGCTTTCGGTTTTCACCGACTGTACCCGATATTTCATCATTGCTCTTCCAGTCCTCTTCCCATCCAATATCCGATATATGGCTCTGATAAGATAGGGTAGATCCACTTGGTAGATCGGCTGAAATCTTGATAGCTTCAATCTGTCGACTTTGACCTGTTGTCCCGGCTACCTCCATGTTTTTGACTGGATCCATCCATCCTAAGTTCTCAACATGGACACCATAGCTAACATCAATAGCTGGATTCGGTGCAGCCAGGGCGTGTATTGAAATAAAGATAAGTACCGAAAAAACTAAGAATAAAGAAATTTTCTTTAATTTCATTTAGTCTTAATCCCTTTTACTTAAAAACTATGTTAATTATAACAAATACTTTACAATTCATCTATATCCGTTACGGTTTTGTTACAAGTTTTCTTAAATTTTATTAAGCTTTCTTAAGAGAAATTAAGCCTTTAATTTCCCTAAAAAACGCACGGATTACTAGTTTAAGGGAATAAGGTTCGAAAATCAATTGAAAAATGGAAACACTTTAGGAAAAATTTTGTGAATATTTCGAAAAAAAATGGTCCCGTAGGACCAAATTTTTAACTATATCTTGCTTCGACTTCAACTTCTTCTACAGCTTTAAATTTATAAATAGGATCGGAGCAAACTTTCTCACCATCTACAAACCAGCCTTCAAAGCCGTCTAGGTCTTTAACTTCTAACTTCATAAATTTACCAACAGTAGCATAGCCGCCACCCGTAACTCTATGATCTTTATTACATTTTGGAATGACTTTAAAGTACTCTACTTCGTCTCCTTTGAGAATCTGGTTCGGTTCTACTGCTTTACCATCAACGCTTAATTCAGAGTCGTTGTTTTGAGCATTAACAGTAACCTTGATCTCACCACTAACAGGACCATAATTTTCAATCTTTCTGATAAGTCCAATACTTAAGTCAAAAACATCATAAGAAACACTGACATCAGTACCTCTTGCAGTGGCCTTGTATTCTGTCGATTCCGGAAGGAGTAGAACGACTTCACCTGCATTATTAACATTTACAAAAAGATCACTCGTATTATCAACAATCGTTCCCTTAGCTGTTGCCACAACGCCTTTAGGTCCTTCAACTATAACTTCATCCGCATTGTTAAAGTAGAGTAACTGGAACTTATCCGGTCCGAATTCTTCACAACTTTGTAAGGTTTCTAACCAGGAGAAGGTAAGTTCCATCGCATGGTTTTGTAAAATTGGACTAGCAAAGCTCATAGCAAAAATGTTTTGTGGATTCGATCCAACTCCTTTAACAATCTCTAAAGTATTCACAGGGTCTAAAGCCATGATATCCTGTTGAACCGTATTAATTAAGTAAAGCTCACTTCTCTGTGGTTCCATTTTGGCTCCACCTAAGAAAATAGCAGAAGCGTTCATGAAAGCTTCTTGATAATGTTTAACATAATAATCCTTAGATTTAACAGCAAAAGCTAAATCATTGATAAAGTTAAATTGAACTAAGGCTGAATTAACAGAAGGCATAAAAAGGAATGGAATTATAGTAAGTTCAGTCTTCTTTACCTTATTGTAAATACTTTCAAAACCTGCTTCCGTTTCAGGAGACGGTAAGTAATAAGTTTTACCAAAACGTCTATATCCAAAAACACTTTCTGCCGTTTTTGGAACTAAATCATTTGGATTACTAACACTTATAATATTACTGTACTTTTCAGAGAAAGCATCTTCAATGGTGGTGTTTCTTGGACATTCAAAACAAAAACCAAATACATTTTCTTTTGTAATACCTTCTATCGCTCCATCATCTAAGAGGGCTGCAAGTAAATTAGCTGTAGCAGCTGCTCTTGAATAACCGGAAATCATAACACGAATAGGCTTGTCTGTACCTAAATCCCCTACCACCATCTTAAGACCTTCAAGAACCTGCTGGGCAGCCATTAAAAATCCTTCATGGTTGACTCCCGTTCCGATATTGAAGTTTCCACCCCATTCAGATCCATAGTGTCCGCCACGAATAGCAACCATAACTAAATTGATTCCTTCATATTCTTTATAGCCGATAGCATATCCAATAGAGTTTAAATAATATTTCCCATTAACTTCAGGTGCTGGGTAGTAAACGGAGTCTGTAATCTTATCCCCAGCTAGAACGTTCATACCCTTCTCTTGATAATCAATTGAAGCAGTATATTCATAATCTAGCTGGTCAAACAGATTTAAGATATCCTTTTTAAGTGAGGCCGCATAACTGACACAGGAAGCAAACCTAAGTAAATCATAGTTGCATTCGTCAGTACTTCCCATTAGCCAGGTATCATCATAAGTATAAGTGTGTTCTCGAATGGTCTTATCATCAGACCCTAAATACGTAAATGTTCCTGATTTCTTCATGGTTTTTCCTAAATTCTAGAAGCCACTTCCTTTAAAAATGAAATTTCACTGGCGTATCCTTTATTATCATTCGGAGTTTCCAAAAATAAAGGAAGCTTATTTAAACAGTTGTTATTAATAATATTTATAAACGTCTCGTTACCCAAGGTACCATCACCTATTTTTTCGTGACGATCCTTATTGGACATAAATTCTACCTTGCTGTCATTTAAATGAACGGCTTTTAACCGGTCTAGTCCGATAATCTTGTCGAACTCTTCTAGAACTTCGCTCAAATGGTTTTTGATGTCATACCCGGCACTAAAAACATGACAGGTATCAAGACAAACCCCAAGCTTTTCGTTATACTTCGTTCTTGAAATAATCTCAGCTATCTCGCTAAAGCTTCTCCCGATTTCGGTTCCTTTACCGCTCATGGTCTCTAACAGGACCATTGTTTTTTGTTCTCTAAATAGGACATCGTTTAAAATTTCAACGATTCTCTCTATTCCCTTCTCAACGCCTGAATTGGTATGAGAACCTGGATGGAAGTTATAGAGACTGCAGGGAAGCAGTTCTAATCTTTCAATATCTTCCATAAATGCATTATGGGCAAACTCTCTTACTTCTTTTTTTGAGGATGCCATGTTTAACGTATAAGGTGCATGGGCAAGAACTGGTCCAAAATTGTTTTTATCGAGAAAAGCTTCCCATTCACCAGCTTCTTTTTTATCAAATTTCCTAATAGCACCGCCTCTTGGGTTACGGGAGAAGAACTGGAACGTATTTGCTCCCATCTCCTTAGCTTCCATTGAAGCTTTTAGATATCCACGAGCTATACTAAGATGAGCTCCTATTGTCAAATCCATAACTATCCTAACGCTACGTCTAATACCATCATGATTGCAAAACCAAGCATAAATCCAATTGTTGCATAAGATACTTCACCATCTTCAATGATCTGACTCTCAGGAATTAATTCGTCACAAACGACATAGATCATTGCACCAGCAGCTAAACTTAAGATAAATGGTAGAATCGGAGCCACATAGTAAACTGCAACTGCTCCTAAAAGGGCACCGATTGGTTCAACCAAACCTGAAAACTGGCCAATCATAAACGATTTAAATCGACTATAATTTTCCCTCCTCATTGGAATTGAAACAGCTGCCCCTTCAGGAAAATTCTGTATTGCCATACCAATCATTAAAATTACGGCTGCATGGAAAACAGCAGGGGTATTATCTTGGGCAAGTGCTCCAAATCCAACGCCAACAGCAAAACCTTCAGGCAAATTATGAATGGTTACTGCAAGGGCAAGTAGTACACTTCGCTGCCAGGAAGCATTAAATCCTTCTTTATGTTGAGATACCACATGGATGTGAGGAAGAAGTTTATCGATTAGATATAAAATAAGTCCGCCGCTTAAAAATCCTAAAACAGGAAACAACCAGGGCAGATTTGAAAATGCTTCACTCTGTTCAATGGCAGGATCAAGTAGTCCCCAGAAACTAGCTGCAACCATAATACCTGCAGCTAATCCAAGCATCGTGTTAAGAACTGTTTTCTTGATGTCTTTAAATAAAAATACCATTGCAGAACCGGCTGCTGTTGCTAGCCAGGTAAAAGTTCCACCTAAAAAGGCAAGCAGTATTGGATTTAGGTTTGCTATGTTCATAATGTCTTTCCTATTGTTTGTCTATATTATAAATTAAAACTTTAGTTGATGTTTCCTTATGAGTTATTATTGTCTAAATGGTGTTAAAATGCTATTTCTACTTTCTTTTAATTAGATAAACTTTCTTAAATTATAAAAAAAATACGATTATCCAACCAGGTTGTCCCTTTTTAATATTTTTACAACTTTGATTAAAACTCTACTCAACTCAGTTAAAACTAAAGCTAAATATCCGCCTTAAAAAATATCAAAAAGAAACTTATACAACTAGGTTACTTTTTAATTCCAACTTAGTTGTTTATTTAATTCCTAGACTTCTTATTGCTATTATTAGTATAATACATGTTAAGATTACTACAAAAGTTGGAGTAGGTTATGTATCAGTTATCTTTGTTTGATGGTATCCAAATTTTAATGGATTATGATAAGGATTTACCGCCTCATTTTAATGCAAAATTCGCTAATTTTAGTACAGTTATAGATATTTTGGAAGTACAATTATTAAGGGATATCTTCCAAATAGACAACTAAAATATGTTCTCGCTTGGAATGAAATACATAAAGATGAACTTATACAGGATTGGGAACTTTCAAGAGAACATGAACCTTTAGAAAGAATTAAACCATTATGAAGTTAGATTTTACAAGATTTTTCCCAGTTGTTTATCAGGTTTATCCGTTCGATGATTATAAAATTTATCTCTATTTTAATGACGGTTCTGTTCGACTTTTCGATGTAAAACCTTATATTAAAAAAGGTACTGTCTTCGAACCTTTAAAAGATATTGAAGTTTTTAAGAAAACTGCAACTGTTATAAACGGAACTGCTGCCTGGGATTTAGAGGGAAATCGGGATGAATACAATTGTATTGATCTAGATCCATTTGAGCTATTTAATTCACCTAAAGTGAAAGATCCACTTGAAACAGATGAATAACCTCATTCCTGCTAATTTCCCCAATAATTGGATATTTAAAAAGATAAGATTTAATTAAGGAAATTAAAATGGAAAAGAATATATTACTAAGAGCAATTGGACCAGAATTTGAAGTTTACCAATTCTTAAATAATATTGATGAATTCATGGAATTCTATAATGCCAATATCGACAATTTTGATATCTTTGAAATCGCCAATCTTCAAGATGTAGAAATTACGGAAATTAACAAAAATTACTCACTTTATGACATGACTCTAGCCCAAACAAATGAACATTTTTGGTTAGTCAAAGATTTAGCTTCCGGTGTTTATGAACCGGTTGATGATAAACAACAGGCTGAAGAAGTAATCAGTCGGCTCGGCGGAACAGATGAATAAGAATGAAAAGGGACACTCGATCGAGTGCCCCTGACTTTTATGAGATAAAAAATATTGTCTACTTAGAAGTCTTTTAAATTATAGAATGCGCCCATTCCTGCATATTGTGCATCTTCACCAAGGTATTCGTTGATCCTTAGTAACTGGTTGTATTTTGCGATTCTATCTGTACGTGATAATGAACCAGTCTTGATCTGACCAGCATTGGTAGCAACAACTAAGTCAGCAATGGTTGTGTCTTCACTTTCACCTGAACGGTGAGATACAACAGCTGTATAACCAGCTTCTTTTGCCATTTCAATAGCATTCAAAGTTTCTGTGATTGATCCAATCTGGTTAACTTTGATTAAGATTGAATTAGCAACGCCCATTTCAATACCCTTCTTTAGACGTTTGGTGTTTGTTACGAATAAGTCATCACCAACTAATTGAACTTTGTCTCCTAATTCCTTAGTTAGTTTTACCCATCCATCCCAATCTTCTTCGTCAAGACCATCTTCTATAGAGATGATTGGATATTTGCTGATTAAATCTTTATAGAATTCAATCATTTCATCAGATGTTAGACTCTTGCCTTCACCTTTTAAGTTGTACTTTTTGGTTTCTTCGTCGTACATTTCGGATGAAGCAACGTCCATACCTAACATAATATCTTCGCCTGGTTTGTATCCAGCTGTTTCGATAGCTTTAATAATAGCTTGAAGTGCAGCTTCATTACTGTCTAAATTTGGAGCAAATCCAC
The DNA here is from genome assembly GCA_947625585.1 of uncultured Eubacteriaceae bacterium. Classification (GTDB taxonomy): domain Bacteria; phylum Bacillota; class Clostridia; order Eubacteriales; family Eubacteriaceae; genus CANRHG01. The sequence goes on along the minus strand of CANQOZ010000035.1, from coordinate 3,458 downwards.
CTTCATCACCAACACCTGTTGAATGACCTTCATCTTTAAGAACTTTCTGTAATGCATGGAATGTTTCAGCACCCATTCTTAAAGCATCTGGATAAGTTTTAGCACCGACAGGTAGGATCATGAATTCTTGGATGTCGATATTGTTGTCAGCATGTTCTCCACCATTTAAGATATTCATCATTGGTGTTGGTAAAATCTTACTGTTGGTACCACCAAGATATCTGAATAATGGAATGTTGAGTGAATCTGCTTCTGCTCTTGCTACAGCAATTGATACTGCTAAAATAGCATTTGCACCGAGTTTGCCTTTGTTATCTGTGTTGTCTAAGTCGATCATGATACGGTCAACACCGATTTGGTCTAGAGCATTATATCCAACTAAAGCATCGCTAATAACGTCATTAACATTTTCAACTGCTTTTAAAACACCCTTACCACCATAACGGGCTTTGTCACCATCCCTTAGTTCAACCGCTTCAAAAGCACCGGTTGAAGCACCACTTGGCACAATACCACGGCCAAATGCACCGTCATCTAAAACGACATCAACTTCAACTGTTGGATTACCACGTGAATCTAGTACTTCTCTAGCAACAATATCTTCAATAAATGTGCTCATAAAAGAATTCCTCCTAATAGAAATTTATACAAAAAAATTTAAACTGTGAAATAAAGCGGATTACTAGAGATTTAACAAAACTCTCTATTTTAACCTTTATTACTTTATTAAACGTTTTCTTTTCTATTAAAAAAATAGAAAATCTCACGTTAATTATAATACAAATCTTTCAGCTTTACCGTTTTTTGAAAAATAATGTTTTTATAAATCTAACCGGTTCCGTTTTAAACCGATACCGGTTATAATTATAACAATTAAAAGAAAGGAATGAATAGTATGCAGTCAAATTTTGAACTCTTTGAAAGCTTCAAACTCTTTGACTGGTTAATCCATAAACTTAACTATTATAAAAGAGTTAAAGATTGTGAACATATTGACATAACAAAAGGTCAGGGACGAATCATGGCTGTTCTTTCAATGGAAGATTCACTAAAAACAAAAGAACTGGCTACCCGTGTCGGTATGAATACATCTTCTATTAATGAGCTTTTATCAAAGATGGAACAAAATGGACTTGTTAAAAGACAACCTTCTAAGAAAGATAAAAGGGTTATCGTTAATTGCTTAACTCAAAAAGCGAAAGACTCACGTCCAAAACTTAAGTTTAAGTTTTTTAACTGTCTAACCCCTGATGAAAAACATATCTTACTTGAACTTATGACTAAACTTAATAAACATTTAGAGAATGAAATTATCTCCATTAGTGGTGACAGTTTCAAAAACGAATATAACAAAAGACAGAATGCTATCTGTATCCTGCGTGATTTGAATAAAACAGATTTAGAGGAGGTAAATAGTAGTGTTTAAAATCATTGGTAAATACAGTAAAAAATACTGGCTACCTTCTATTCTTGCCTCCATTACTGTTATTTTTGAAGTTCTCTTTGAAATAAATATCCCACTTTTAATGTCTAGAATAGTCGATGTTGGCGTAGCTAACAGAAATCTGGATGTCATTTACCAACAAGGTGGACAGATGATCCTATATGCCTGTATCTCCTTAGCTTTTGGTATTTTATCTGGAATCTTTGCTGCAAGAGGTGGAATCGGCTTTGGAGCTGAACTTAGAAAAGGACTGTTTGATAAAATTCAAAGCTTCTCTTTCTCAAATATCGATAACTTCAGTACGCCTTCCTTAATTACTAGGTTAACTACGGATATTACGAATGTTCAGATGGCTTATATGATGGTTATCAGAGTTCTTGTTCGCTCTCCTGTCATGCTCATAGCAGCAACAATTGTAGCAAGGAGTATTAACGCAGAACTAGTTGAAATATTCCTAGTTAGTATTGTCCTACTAGCTGCCATACTTGTTTTCTTAATGAGTAAGACCTTTCCAAGATTTAAGTACATGCTCGAACGTACCGATATCTTAAATAGAGACGTTCAAGAAAACCTGATTGGTATTCGAACAGTTAAAGCATTTAACCGTCAAAACTATGAAAAGGAAAAATTTGCTGAATCAAATGAAAAATTGATGAAGGCATTACTCCATGCTCAGATTCTACTTATATCCATATTCCCTGTCATGATGTTAGTTATGAACGGAACTATTCTCGCTATCATCTGGTTTGGTGGAAATATGATAATCAGAGGAACCTTCTTAACTGGTGAACTAATAAGCTTCATTACTTACTGTACTCAGATTCTAATGAGTCTTATGATGATCGGTCAGTCAATAATGATGTTAACTATTTCTTTCTCATCACTATCTCGAATTAAAGAAGTATTTGATGAAAAAAGCGATATTACAAATGCTAATGCTGTTCCAGGACTTGAAGTTAAAAATGGTTCTGTAGAGTTTGATGATGTCTACTTTAAATATAATACAAGCGCTGAAGAAGACATTCTGTCTGATATTAACCTAGACATAAACTCTGGAAGTACTATAGGTATTCTTGGAGGAACAGGTTCATCCAAGTCAAGTTTAGTTCAGCTTATTCCTAGACTCTATAATGTAACAAAAGGTGTCGTTAAAGTAGGTGGAGAAAATATTGATAAATATGAGATTACAACATTAAGAGATGCTATTGGTATGGTTCTTCAAAATAATGTTTTATTCTCCGGTACGATAGCTGATAATCTCCGCTGGGGTAAACAAGATGCAACTGAACAAGAAATGATGCAGGCTTGTCGTGATGCCTCTATTGATGACTTCATTGAATCCCTACCTGAAGGACTCAATACCGATCTTGGTCAAGGCGGGGTTAACTTATCTGGTGGTCAAAAACAGCGACTCTGTATTGCTAGAACTCTTTTGAAAAAACCTAAGATAATCATATTAGATGACTCAACTTCTGCTGTTGATATGGATACAGACAGACACATAAGAGCTTCCTTTAAAAAGAACTTAAAGGGAATGACTACTATTATCATTGCTCAGAGAATTAATTCTGTTGAGGATTCAGACAAAGTTATTGTCATGGATGAAGGTAAAGTAATCGCTTATGATACACCTGAAAATCTGAAAAAGAACAATAAGATCTATCAGGATATTTTAAAATCTCAAAACGCTTACGAAGCTGAAGAAATTGAAGAGCAATTAAAACCATTAGGTTTAAACGATATAGAAGAAGCAGAAATTGTTGAAGAAATGGAAGATGATCCGGAATTAATGGAAGGAGTATTGAATGCCTAGAAGAGGACCAGGAGCTTTTACTCATAAAAAACCAAAAAATATTGCAAAAACTGCAGCTCGTGCCTTACATTACATGGCTGATACTCCTAAGAAGAAAATTCTATTAGGAATTGTGTTTGTCCTAGTTATTATTGGCTCAGGATCAACTATTGCTGCAACATACCTATTAACTCCAGCCATAAACATTGGAATCATTCCAAT
>CANQOZ010000034.1 GCA_947625585.1 uncultured Eubacteriaceae bacterium | reverse complement strand
AATCCTAAAAGCTTAAAAAAATTCGTAAAAGGTTTTCTGATAAACTAGATATTGAAAAGACCTTCAAATTTTTAATAAAAAAAGACGGATTTTGAATCCGTCCAGAGATATAAATAAATATTTAATTTTTTAAAGTATTTTTACTGTTAATTAAGTTCTTGATTAAATATGGTCTGGATGAGAGGATTTGAACCTCCGACCCCATGAACCCCATTCATGTACGCTACCAAACTGCGCTACATCCAGATACAGCATTTAATAATAACACAGATCTTAATTATCTTCAACTGTTTTTGTATTTTCTTCTTTTAATATTTCAGTAATAATTGGTTCATATTTTAAATGTAAATAGCCTCTTTTTTCAATTATGTATAAGATAATATAAGCTATAACAACAAAAGCTAGAGCCAAAGAAAATGAAGCAATAACTTGATCAAAATGAAATACTGGAGCTAAAAACCAACCAATAAACATTCCAATAACAAATCCTATTAATGGTATTCCATAAGCGTAACTTGTAGCTTTTAATACATTGATAAACTTCATATGAACTAAAACATTATCACCTGGACTAGCTTTAGCTTCATTATTTGCCATGGTTTCCATTGTCATTTTTTCTCGACCGATTTGACAAGCTCCACATTCACCACAAGCTGCATGCCGGTTAATTAATACTTTTGCTTTATTTCCATTAACTGAAATAACTCTACCTTGTTCATCCATTATAAAATATCATCTAGTTGTAATCCTAAATCAATTAGTTGATCTAATGAAGCTTCAGCTGGTGCTTCACTCATTAAATCACTATGATTTTGAGTTTTTGGAAAAGCAATAACATCTCTGATATTGTCAATTCCAAGTAAGAGCATAATTAATCTATCCATACCAAAAGCTAATCCACCATGTGGAGGTGTTCCATATTTAAGTGCTTCTAGTAGAAATCCAAACTGTTCCCAAGCTTTTTCATTTGTAAAACCTAATGCTTTAAACATTTTTTCCTGAATATCCTGGTTATGAATTCTTAACGATCCACCACCTAATTCAACTCCATTAACTACCAAGTCGTAAGCATCGGCATGAACTTTAGTTGGTTCTGATTCTAAAAGTTCAATATCTTCAGTAACAGGTTGAGTAAATGGATGATGTTTAGCATTATAACGGCCTTCGTTGGCATCATATTCAAGAAGAGGGAAATCAGTAACCCAGGTAAATTCATAACTATCTTCTGGAATTAAACCTAATCTATCAGCAAGATCTAATCTTAATTGTCCAATAGAAGTTAATGCTATTTCATCATTGTCGGCTACCATAAAGATTATATCTCCTTCTTCAGCACCCATCTTTTTAATTATATTTTCCTTTTCTTCATCTGAGATAAACTTCAAGATTGGCGATTTTGAATTTTCTTTCATATCTATCCAAGCTAAACCTTTAGCTTTATAAACTTTGACTAAATTTTCCAGATTTTTCATTTGTTTCTTTGAAATTTTATCAACAGCTCCTTTAGCTAAGATAGCACGTACGGATCCACCATGTGTTACTGCGTTTTTGAAAACGTTGAAGTCGGAATCCTTTACTATATCTGATAAATCTTCAATTTCCATTCCGAAACGAAGATCAGGTTTATCACTACCATAACGCTGCATTGCTTCGTCATATGTCATTCTTGGGAAATCTTCTTTAAATTCAATTCCTTTAATTTTTTTGAAAATTTCTTTAATTAGATCTTCAGAAACTCGCATGACATCATCTTTATTTACAAACGACATTTCTAAATCAATTTGAGTAAATTCAGGCTGACGGTCTTGTCTTAAATCTTCATCTCTAAAGCAACGAGCAATCTGGAAATAACGGTCCATTCCAGAAATCATTAAGATTTGTTTAAATAATTGAGGACTTTGTGGTAAGCCGAAGAAATTTCCATGTTGTAACCTAGATGGAACTAAGAAGTCACGTGCTCCTTCTGGAGTTGGTTTCCCAAGCATTGGGGTTTCAATTTCCCAGAAACCATTATCAACTAAGAAGTTTCTAGTTATTTGGTTAACATCAGAGCGAGTTTTCATAACTTGTTGCATCTTTGGTTTACGTAAATCTAGATAACGATATTGCAAACGAACAGCTTCATTTGAAGTATCATCATCTGTTACATATATAGGAGGTGTTTCTGAAGTATCAAGAATTTTAAGATTCTTAACTAAAACTTCAATATCTCCAGTTTTCATTTTAGGGTTAATTGTTTCTTTATCTCTAGCTATAACTTCACCTTCGACTTGAAGGACATATTCATTCCTGACTTTTTCAGCTTCATCTTTAACTTCTGCAGGAGTTTTATCATTAACAACTAGTTGAACTTTACCCGAACGGTCTCTTAGATCGATAAATAAAACACCACCAAAATTTCTTCTTGTGTCAACCCAACCAGTTAACTTAACTTCTTTTCCAATTTCTTTTTTTGTTAGGTCACCGCATAATGCGTTTCTATAAAATGTTTTCATGAATTCTCCAACTTATCAAAAAAATTAACATAATCTTCTATCTTTTTATTTATTATTTCTTCTGTTCGATTATTATAGGTTCTTACATCCTTAACAGTAAATACATGACTAAACCTATCTATTGAGTTATCATACAATTTACCTGAACTTCCAGCTCCTATACCTAATATAGTCTGCTCCTCTGCCATCATTAAAATATTATATAAGCTTTCTTTTCCAGGCTTTGTATAGCCTACATTTTCCCCATTACCAAGCGTGTATTTCTGTCTGTATAGATAATAAGGTTTGTAATTGTTTTCTGACAACTTATTTTGAACTTCTTTAAAGAAGCTATCCGAATAATTTTTAATTAATTCTTTTCCATTTAATGCATTAAGGTAACTTCCTCTTTTAATGGACAAATTATGAACAGTTAGATTTTCAGGATTAAGTTCAATAACCTTATTTAAAGAGTTTAAAAAATCTCCTTCAGACTCCTTACCTAAACCAACAATTAAATCCATGTTAGTACTATTGAATCCCATATCTTTAATCAACTTATATTTTTCATATATCTGATCAACTGAATGATTTCTGTTTATCTCAACTAAAGTATTCTGATTCATTGTTTGCGGATTTAAGCAGATCCGATTGATATTATGAGTTTTTAAAACATCTAATAATTCTCTAGAGGTTGTATCTGGTCGACCAGCTTCATATGTAAATTCTTTTAGATGATTAAAGTTGAAACTAGAATTAACTCTATTCAACAATTTATCCGCTTCATTAGGTGTTAGTATGGATGGCGTTCCCCCACCAACATAAAATGTATCAATTTTTAAATTATATTTTTCAACTATCTCGGCTGTTTTATCTATTTCTCTATTTAGGTTGTCTAAATAAGTTGTGACTAAACTGCGTTTCTTATCAATAACAGTTGAAACAAAAGAGCAATAATTACATTTTTGTGGACAGATTGGTATTCCTAAGTAAATACTAATATGATTATTATAATTTAACTCATTAAGATAAGGTTCTTGTAAATTATTAATTGATCTTAGTAGATCTACCTTATCTTTATTTAACTTAAAGTGATCAATCAATATCTGATCAGGGTTAAGTCCCAATTGTTTTATTTTACGATATAGTTTAACGGGTTTAACACCTGTTAGAATTCCCCAGTTTAGATCTCTTTTGAAAAAATTCCTAAAATATTCGTAAATATATAGTCGTTCTTTTTCGTCTGTAACGATATTATAAGAATTTGGTATAAATGTTTCAAAAATTTTATTGTTTTGATCTAATAATTGAATATGATTTTTATCTTTTTTAATATCTATATTAAAATCAATCTTTTCAGCTGGGTCATATTGTTGAGCAAATTCTCTAAAAACTCTTTTTTCTAAATCTGTTCCACTAATATTCATAGTTATCCAAAAAAAATCCTGGAACTTGTCCAGGAGTGAGATTTTATACTAAATAAGGATTAGTTTTCTTTTCTTTCCCAATAGTGGTCATATTACCATGGCCAGGAAATACAAGTGTATCATCATCTAAATCACAGATCGTTTTAAGTGAGTGGCACATTTCTGCAAAGTTACCAGTGGGAAAGTCGGTTCTTCCTATTGAACCTTCAAAAAGAAGGTCACCTGATATAACAAAACCATCACCAACATAACAAACACTTCCAGCAGTATGACCTGGTGTTTCTAAAACTGTTAAATATTTGTCAGGAGCAATTTCAATCTGATCACCATTTGAGACAACTATATCAGCTGGTTCAAATGACATAGGTGGAAAACCTACATCAGCTGACATATTTTTTGCCGGATCAATAAGATAATCAGCATCCTTTTTTGAGATAATAACATCTGCTCCAGTTTCATCTTTTAATCTTTTAACTCCACCTATATGATCAAAATGTCCATGAGTTAAAAATATCTTAATAACATTTAAGTCATTATTTTTAATAAAGTCGAATAATTTTTTATCGTCAAATGCTGGGTCAAATACATAGGCTTCTTTAGTATTTTCATTATAAAGAACATAACAATTTGCTGTCATATTTTTTCCCAATTCAAGTTTTACAATCTTAAATGGTGTTGGATTATTCATATCAATTTCTCACTATCTAAAATAACTGTAACCGGACCGTCATTAATTAAAGCCACATCCATAGCAGCTTGAAATTGTCCAGTTTTTATAGTTATTGGTTCAGTTAGTATCTGTTCAATAAATTTGTTATAAATTGGTTCTGCTTCAGAAGGTTTTCCTGCCTTAATAAAGCTTGGTCTTCTACCTTTTCTACAATCAGCATAAAGAGTAAACTGAGAAATAATTAGAATTTCACCATAAACATCTTTAACTGAAAGATTCATTTTACCATTTTGATCTTCAAAAATTCGAAGATTAATTATTTTTGAAATAATATAATCTATATCTTCTTGAGTATCATCTGGTTTAACTGCTAAAAAAACTAATAAACCTTTATTTATCTTATTAAAAGTTTCTGAAGCAATTGTAACACTCGCTTCAGAAACTCTTTGAATTACTGCTCTCATTAAATACGATTTACTTTTAAAACTTCAGGTACTTTATAAATTTCTTTAACTAATTGTTGAAGTAATTCTAAATTTTTAACTTCACAATCAACTGTAAAGATATCATTATCATTAACCGTTTTAGAACTAGACGATATAATTGGAATATTTAAATCATAAAATGGTTTAAGAATCTCCAATAAACTACCTTGTCTTGTAAAAGTTTCAATATATAGTCCTACTTGATATTTATTATAATTTGTATCATTCCATTTAACATCAACCAATTTATCCTTATTATGAATATTCTTAATGTTAGGACAATCACTTCTATGAATGGAGATACCATTAGCTTTTGTAGTCACTCCAATAATATTATCACCTGGAATAGGTTTACAACATTGAGCTAAATGAGTTTGAATGTTATCAATACCTGAAACAAGAATATCGGTTTTCTTTCTCTTACTTGGATTAGTTAAAATTAACTCTTCGTCTTCCTTTTTAAATATTTCAGGAAAGAGGAGTTGTAATTTCTTTAAAATAGTTCCAGTATTTAATGTTGAAACTCCGATATTTAAGTAAAAATCATCTAAGTTTTGATAATTAAAAGAATAAGCTAGTTTTTCTAAGTTTTGTTGCTTTAATAATTCCCTGTAACTTGATCCTAATTTCCTTATTTCAGTATCTAAAATTTCTCTTCCACGGTCAATATTTTCCTGACGTTCGGCTCTTTTAAAGAATTGTTTAATTTTAGTCTTAGCATGATTCGATTTAACAATATTTAACCAATCCCTACTAGGACCTCTAGCTGTTTTACTAGTTAAGATAGTAACGATATCACCTAGTTGTAAAGTATAATTTAGTGGAACAATTTTATCGTTTACTTTTGCACCAATACAGGAATTACCAACATCAGTATGGATTCTGTAAGCGAAGTCAATCGGACATGATCCATTTGGTAATTCTATAACCTCTCCATTTGGAGTATAAACATAGACTTCCTCATTAAAGAAATCCATCTTCATAGTTTCTAAAAATTCAGAAGCACTGTCAAAATTGTTAGACCAATCGATTAACTGTCTTAACCATGAAATTTCTTCATCAAACTTTTTATCTTTTTGTTTAGTACTGACTCTTCCTTCTTTATATTTCCAATGAGCGGCGACTCCAAATTCATTTGTTTCATGCATTTCCTGCGTTCTGATTTGAATCTCAAGTGGAGTTCCATTAGGACCAACGACAGTTGTATGAAGAGACTGATAACCATTGGCTTTAGGAACGTTAATATAGTCCTTCATTCTATTAGGAATAACATTCCAAGTCATATGAACGTCACCTAAAATAGAATAACAATCTGAAACGTTTTCAGTAATAATACGAATAGCATAATAGTCATAAATTTCATCAAAGGTACTATCAGTCTTTTTCATTTTCCTATAAATACTCATAAGATTTTTTTCTCTACCGTAAACCTTTGCAGTTATTTTTGAATCCTTTAATTTATCACTAATTAATTTAACTGTTTCATTAATGTAATTCTGGTTTTTCTCTCTTTTCCTAGCAACTTGTTCTTTTAAAGCAGCATATGTTTCAGGTTGTAAATACTGAAAAGCTAAATCTTCTAATTCAGCTTTAATTGACTGAATTCCAAGTCTATTTGCTATTGGAGCATAAATATCAAGAGTTTCCCTAGATTTTTCCCTCTGTTTAGCAGTAGTCATATATTCTAGGGTTCGCATATTATGGAGTCTGTCAACTAATTTAATAATGATAATTCTAATATCATTTGACATGGATAGAACCATCTTACGAATATATTCAGCCTGGGACTCCTCTTTTGACTGATAATTTAATCGAGTAATTTTAGAGATACTTTCTACCATATAAGCAATCCCTTCATTAAATTCCGCAACTAAATCATCATAGGTATATTTTGTATCTTCAATAACGTCATGAAGGAGTGCGGCAATTACCGTTTCCATGTCCATCTTGTATTGTGCCAGAATATAAGCCACTTCAACTGGATGAATGATATAAGGTTCTCCGGACCGGCGTTTTTGATCTCCATGAGCAGTCACCGCCAGTTGATAAGCTTTGTCAATTTGACTGACATCACTTTCCGGATATTTTTCGTGAATAATCTGTTTAATTTCATCAATCTTATTGTCAGTTTCTCTTAAGTCTAAATTATTCATTGCCCCCTCCTTTCAATGTATTTTTTGTTATCTTATGCTGGGTATTGGATTATGCTTTCATAGTCATAATCTTTTAACTTGTCAGCTCCCTTTAAATCTGTCAATTCAATTAGAGTTAATACTTTTGTTATATCTCCACCTAATTTTTTAACTAAGTCAGCTGAAGCTTTTAAGGTTCCTCCTGTAGCTAATAGGTCGTCAATTAAGATAACTTTATCACCAGGATTAATTCCCTTTTCTTGAATTTCAACAGTATCCTGTCCATATTCTAAGTCATAAGATTCACTAAGTGTCTTACCTGGAAGCTTTCCAGGCTTTCTGACAGGAACAAAACCAATTCCTAAAGCATAAGCTAATGGGCAACCGAGAATGTAACCTCTTGATTCCGTAGAAACCACTTTAGTGGCTCCCAAGTCCTTTGTTTTTTCTACCAACAAGTCAACCATTTCCTTGTAGGCTTCTGGATCCATAATTAAAGAATTTATATCTTTAAAACTAATTCCTTCTATAGGAAACCCTTCATAAACATCAATCTTTTCCGCTAAATTCATATTTTTCCTTTTTAAACAATTGTAATAACTTTGAATCTTCCAACTGAGCTTTATTATCTAATGCTTTAAACTTTATTAAGTCATTGTTAAATTCAAAGTCAAGTAATTTTAGTTCTTTAAAAATATTTAAGATATAACATAAGTCAAAAAGACGAATATTATACCTTTTCAATAATTGCCTGATATAAACTCCTCGATCCTTGCTAAGTTTAGCAATCTTATAAATATCTACAAGAAGAGGTCGATCAAGTTTTTCCAAATGTGAATATTCACTTATCATTTCGGTAATTTCATAGGCATTTGAATTCCTTAACTTATAATTGATTGCACTTGGGTTGTCAGTAAAATTCAATTTATAATCTTTTACCAGAAATTGAATATTATTCCTATTATAACAGGTTTTTCGCAAGTTAGTTAAAATTGATAAACTTTTTATTCCACTTTTAAAAATTTCTACATCATTAAAACAAACCACATTAAATCCGTTTGAGTAAAACGACGTAGAATCATGATTTTTTCCAATTAATTTTGGATTCTCCACTTGGAGATCGTTTAATCGAATGATAGGTTCAGGATTTCCTACTCCAAAAGGGCCAAGTTTAGTAATTGCATTTACAAACTCAGGATTAATTCGATTAACATCTACTTCTAAATCATAAACCGCCGTTTTCTCAAATAAATCTTTGATATTTTTTGTTTCTGCATATTGATTTATACTCTCTTTAAAAGCTTCTATATTATTTTTGTTTATGGTAAAACCAGCAGCTTGTTTATGGCCACCAAACTTTTCAAGTAAATTTCCAGAATTCTTCAATGATATCGATAGGTAAAGTTTTGATTCTATCTCCACCTTTTCCCCCGATCCACACCGGACAAGCAGCTTTTACCGCATCCGGCGTTCCATCAGATTAAGTGTTTAACCTGACTAGTAACCATTCCTCCATAACTATTACAGTTAGATCATCAGTCCTATTACTGCTCTTGGTATTAAACCTTGCCTTGTTTTGGTAATTCTATCAATTCTTATATTTAGGTCTCTACTCCAGCTAAACCTAAAAACTTTAGCCAATTACTAAAGTAGGTCTTTCATAACGAAGCATCTTACTAAACCCATAGGAGTAAACTGTTCATTCGTAGATTCGTCCAATTTAAATTATCCTGACCATGTATAAGTAAAACATCCAGCCTATCAGAAAATTCCTTCAGCTGACTTTACCGGGCTTCTGACAATAATGCCAGCCGGATCTCAATGGAGATATTTCAAGACGTTACTCTTTCATTCTACCTCTCAAATTACCAATTCGATTTAAAATTAAATTTATTTGCCTTCTAAGTGTAAACGTTTACGCTCAGAAGGCGTATAACTTTAATAACTCTTCTTTGTTTAAGAGAAACCGCTTAAGCTTTTCACTTAAGAACAAGTCGCACCTTCGTAAATATTAAATCCTGGAATACTTCTACAAGAAGCATGACCGATCTTATCTTCTTCACTTATAACTATTGTTGGACGGTTAAACTCTTCTTGTATTTTACCTGCTACAATGCCAATAACACCTTTATTCCAATTCGGTCTATTTAAGACAATAACATTATTCTTATCTAGTCGTTCTTCTTCAATAACAGTTAATGCCTCGTCAAGCAATCTTCGTTCAACATCTTGTCTTTGAAGATTCTTCTCATAAAATTCAGAAGCGTATTGTTTTATTTCATTTGAATCTTTTGAACTTAAAAACTTAACAACTTTACTGGCATCTTCTAACCTACCAACAGCATTAATCATAGGAGCAATTCGAAAACCAATGGTCCCTGGTGTTAACGCTTTAACTTGAGAGATTTTAATTAGTTCTTTTAGTTGTTTATTATAAATTTCATTACTGTTTATTCTATTTAAAACAGTAGCTACTAAATCCCTATTAAAACCTTTTAATTCTACAACGTCAGCAACAGTTGCAATAGTGACTAATTCCTCATATTTCTTTAAGTTGATTCCAGTATTAAGTTCTTTTTCTAATTCATAAATTAACAATAAGCTTACTCCAGCACCACATATATATTCAAAATATGGGCTACTCTCATTTTTAAAGTCAAGTATGAATTCAGTATCAGGAAGTAATAAATCAGGTTCATGATGATCAGTTATTATGACTTCCATCCCTAATTCATGGATTAGGTCAACTTCTTCAAAAGAAGATATTCCATTATCAACTGTTAAAATTATTTCAGTCCCATCATTTTTTAAAGTGCGGATTGCTTCCTTATTTAAACCGTATCCTTCTCTTTTCCTGTTTGGAATATAATAATTAACATCAAAACCAGCTTGTTTTAAATAATCATATAAAATAGCTGTTCCTACAGTTCCATCACAGTCATAATCACCAAAAATAGTAATCTTCTTTAACCGGACTTCTTTATCTAAAATTTTGTCCTTTACCATCTGAATAGATTCTAATGTATTGAGTTTTTCTAAATTTTTAATATCAGTATTATTAAATGAATCTATTTCCTGTCTACTTTTAAGACCCCTCGATAAATAAAGTTCACAAAGCTCTTTTGATAGTCCTGTTTCACGTTGCAGTTTTACTATTTCTCTAAAACTTACTTCATTTCTTTTATTCCATTTCATTTTCAATTAAAAAAACCGAACCAGCGGTTCGGCAGTATATTTAAGCTTTCTGTGCTTTTTTTCTATTTCTTTTTTCACCGATATGTAACGGGTTCTTAGTTTGTAAAACCTGCCATATTGGAGTAGCAACACATATTGAAGCATATGTACTGACCACAATACCAATAATAATCGGTAGAGCAAAGCTTTTAATATCTTCTACACCAAAGATATAAATCGCACCTATTGCGAGTAACGTTGTTATAGAAGTGTACAAGCTTCGTTTAATAGTTTCATAGGCTGAAGTATCAATTACATGATCAATATTAGCATTTGGTGAAATTTCTAAATTTTCACGAATCCTGTCAAATACAACGATTGTATCGTTAATACCATAACCAAGAATAGTTAGAATAGCAGCAATAAACGGAGTATTTACCTGAATTCTAAATAAAGAATAACAACCAATTACAACTAAAATATCAAACATTAGAGATAAGATAGCCGCAATCCCATAATAAACCTGGAATCGGAATGTAATATAAATCAACATTAAAAGAACAGCAACAGCAACAGCTAAAAGTGCATTTCTAGTCATTTCTGATCCAACGGATGGTGATATGGTATCGACTGAAATTAAATCAGAATCTTTTAACTTATATTTATCTTTAAAACTATTAAAAATTTCTTGTCTTTGTTCTGTTGATAAATCTTGACTCGTTGAAATTACAAC
>CANQOZ010000033.1 GCA_947625585.1 uncultured Eubacteriaceae bacterium | reverse complement strand
AAACAATCAAAGAATCTGAATTGCGAAAAACCAATTTTATTATTCTTCCGGCACAAGATACGCTTTTAATCGATGCAGTAGAACAGGTTTTTAAGGAATCAGAGATCCAGATCGACTTAAAAGATTTTCAAGATGTGGTTACGGATCTTCTTCCAGGTGATTATAAGGAAGCTTTTAAAGAAAGTTTTACTGGAGCATTTAAGAATGATGATCTTAGAGGTTTTACTCAAGATTCAATCGAATTAATTGAAAAAAGCCTCTCTCATCATAACTTGAAAGAGGCCTTAAATAAATTTAGCCGACTTAAGAAATATCTACTGACTTTATTTAAGCACGACATTAATTATTTCTTTAACATCCAACCTGTCAAAAATCTTAGAAAACAATCCTATCCTAAAAGAAATCCCGATAAAATTACAGATCCTTTCTTATTAGGGTCCTCGAAGGTTTCTGTTTAACTACATGGAGGATTTCCTGTGTTTACATGGATGAGATCTCTATTATTTTTGACGAGTTTAATTCGACGTAATAACTATGCTAGAAAAAGCAATACATCTACACAAATCAATATTTCCTAGGGATAGTACGCCCAATTTTTGGATTAAAATCATTTTAGCACTTTTATTGAAAAATAATAGTCCTAATATGGACCAATTCTTAAACTTTCGGCTAATCTTTTTATGATCTCAATTTAATTTACACTCTCTTTAAGACACAATCACTATAAATTAGGTTTTCTACTAGAATTTTTTAAAATTCACTTGAAGTTGTTATGTTAAGATTTTACTTATGAGAGATAAGTTAGATTTAGACAAATTTGATGCTTATATATTTGACTTTGACGGAACCTTAATCGACTCTTTAGGTTTGTGGCATCAAATAGATATTATTTACCTAGCCCGTTTTGGCTATCGTGTTCCAAAAGGATTAGGAGATGAAATAAATGGTATGAGTTTTACTGAAACAGCCCAGTACTTTAAGGATCGGTTTAACCTACCTTTTAGTGTTGAACACATAAAACAAGATTGGATTGACTTATCTCATGATTACTATATGAATTCGGTTGAATTTAAACCGGGTGCTAAAGAATTTTTAGAATATTTAAAAGATAAACGTGTTGGAATTGCTACATCAAATCAGGCATTTACAACTGAAAGGTTCTTTCGAAAAAGGGGAATTGATAGTATAGATGCCTTTTCATATAGCTGTGATGTTAAACGTGGTAAACCATTTCCGTTTGTTTTCTTACAGGCAGCTGATATGTTAGGGGTTAATCCTCATAATTGTCTTGCTTTTGAAGATACATATGAAGGTGTATTGGCAGCCAAAAGAGCCGGTATGACCGTTGTTGCAGTAAAAGATAAACATTCAAAAAACCAGGAACATAAGATCAGGAAATTAGCAGATTATTATATTGAAGATTTTAGGGAGTTAATGAAAGATGGCAGTTCAGTTTAATAATGACTGGCAGGAAGTTTTAGATGGTGAATTTGACAAACCATATTATAAGGACCTGCGGAAGAATTTAATTGATGAATATAAAAATTTTACAGTCTATCCTGACATGTATGACCTATTTAACGCTTTTCATTACACTGCATATAAAGATGTAAAAGTTGTTATTTTAGGACAAGATCCATATCATGAACCAAATCAGGCACACGGACTTTCATTTTCAGTTCTACCAGGAGCAAAAATACCGCCATCACTTCAAAATATTTATAAAGAACTTCAAAACGATATTGGCTGTACTCCTGTTAACCACGGTTACCTAAAATCATGGGCAGATCAAGGGGTTATGTTATTAAATTCAACGTTGTCGGTGCGGCAATCCCAGGCGAACTCCCATCAGAAATTGGGTTGGGAAGAATTTACGGATGAAGTTATCCGTAAGATTAATGATAAAGATGAACCTGTTGTTTTTATTCTTTGGGGAAATAATGCAAGAAGAAAGAAAGCTTTAATTACTAATCCAAAGCATAAAATAATTGAATCGACCCATCCGAGTCCCTTTTCTGCCAATAATGGATTCTTTGGATCAAAACCATTTTCCAGAACTAACGAATTCTTAGTTGAAAACGGATTAGAGCCCATTAATTGGTGCCTTCCAGAAGAAGTATGAGTACCTTTGATTTACCTTTTAGCTTGTATGTCCTAGAGCACTATTCAAATCAGTTTTTAAATACATTCTTTTCAACGATTACCCATCTCGGAGATGGTTGGTTTTGGACAATCTTTTGTATTGTCCTATTACTATATCGACCAACTCGAAACATAGGCTTAGTCTGTCTCGCTGCTTTAATTATTGATTATGCTTTGTGCGAAGTTATAAAAGTTACTGTTGCCAGACTTCGACCTTTTCAAGTCCACGAAGTTCAACTTTTAATATCAGCACCAAGAGGATACTCTTTCCCATCAAACCATTCTTCTACTTCTTTTGCTGTTGCGACAGGATTCTTTATGCTCAGCGACTTTAAACCATATAGTTATTTTAGATGGTTTGTCTTACTACTTGCATTCTTAATTGCATTTTCAAGAGTCTATCTATTTGTACATTATATAAGTGATATCGTTGTCGGTGCTATCATTGGATCTCTCGTAGCTTTCCTTTGTGTCAAACTTTATGAGAAAAACCGGTCAAAAATCGATAGCTATATATATCCGAACAAAAAAATCTAATAAGTGACATCTTTTGCTTTTTACTTGTTTTCCAGATTAATTAAAGCATTAGCGCATATAGAAATATTATCTATAATAATTGATTTTACTAATTATTATATCTGCTAATGCTTTCATTAATTTCATCACTATTTGATTCATTCTAAATTTATTCTTAAAAGTTCAAATTATATTCTCGGATAGCTATAGCTTCTAATTAACTTTATTTAGTATCCACATTTCTATACCATTTTTGAAACTTTTGCAGATTTCTAAAAAGCAATATTTAGTCTAAAAGTTGTTTGCCCACTTTCTTTTATTTGTATATACTTGATATTAAGGGATTTTGTCTTTAAAATTAGACAACTTATTCCTCGTTTAAAACCAGATTTATTAATTAAATTTCTGGCAAAAATCAGACATATACATTAATTAGTGACCTTATATAAGAACAATAATTAATATTCATTTCTGTAACATCCATAGGAGAGTTCAAGTGAAAGAGTTTATACTTAAGCATAAAAAATTAGTAATAGGATTAGCAGTAGCCTTAGTCGTACTAGCTGGAGTGGGTATTGCAGTAGCCATGATGAGCTCTAGTAGTGAAGAAAGCACAAAAAACAATTCCTATACTGTCGACTACGGTAATATTGAAAGTACGGTTAGTGGTAAAGGTTACGTTCAAGCAGGAAGTGAAGTAAAAATCGTCGCTCCGGTTGGTGTTACAGTAAAAGAAGTATTAGTAAAAGTGGGAGATTCTGTTGGAGCTGGACAGGCTTTAGCGAACATTGAACCAGCTTCCATTAATGGAAAGTTAGCAGAAGCCCAAGCAAAAGAGACTGAAATCCAAAATCAACTGGATAAAACACAATTAACAACGTATGAAAGAGATGCTTTAATCGGTCAGCGAACAGCTGTTCGTTCTTATATAAGTCAGTTAAGGGATTTACGTAACTATCCAGTTATCACTGCTCCTCAAAATGGTGTTATTAATAACATCTATTTAGTTGATGGAGCTCCAATAACCGTTCAAAATACTATGGATTCTCAAGGCTCTGGATCAGATAGTAGTTCTTCTACTAGTAATGTTAGCTTAATGATTCCAACTGTTAGAACAAATAATATAAGCGTTGCTAGAAACGATATATTAGATCAACAACAAATCACTCGTCTAAATTGCTTTACTGACAGTTTGTTATTAGTACCTTTGTATCATTTTCTGTTAAATTCAGAATTTACAACAAACTTATTCTCACCACAGAGATCAATTTTAGAGCAATCTCTATTTAAGGAAAATGCAAAAATAGTAGAAATTTCAGATTCAGAAACACCGGTTGAAGGAACACCTGAAGGTTCTGATGTTTTTGGAGATGAACAAACATTTATTAATGGTAGATCTGACTTTGTTCCAGATATTTATACTAGCAATGCGGATTACAGTCTTCTTGAAGGAGGATCAACAGAAAACGGACAAGGAAGTCAGAATGCAGGAGATTCCAACAAACTTCCAAGTGACTATTTCTCTTCATCCGGTAGTATGGGCTCAAGTGGTTCTGGAGCAGATGTACAACAAATTTCAGACTTTACTACTTATGATGCGACTGTTTTTAAACTTGGTTCAATGGACCAATTACTAGTAAATATCTTAGTTGATGAAAGAGATATCTTAAACATTCAACCTGGACAAGAAGCTAAAATTACTTTGGAAGCTTTACCGGACGAAGAATTTGTTGGTAATATCAGCACTATTTCCGGTGCTGCTCAGACAAGTGATGGAAATTCTAAATATTCAGTTGATGTCACTTTAAATACGGACCGACCATTAAAGAGTGGGATGAGTGCTAATGTAAAAATTTCTACAGGAAGTAACCAGAATGTTTTGATTATTCCTATTGAAGCACTTCAAGACCAAAATAATAGAAAATACGTCTATACAACTGAAAGCGAAGATGGAACACTTGGTGGTGAAGTTGATGTTACAACTGGTCTCTCGAATGCAGATTATGTTGAAATAACAGGCGGTCTTCAAAAGGGACAAGTTATTTATTATCCAAAGCAAAATACAAGTGATGATTTTACTAGTGAATTAATGTCTGACGGTGATGAGGAAAGTACTGAAAGCTCAGGTGGAACCGAATGATTCGATTAGAAGATGTTTCTAAAATCTATAAAATGGGCGATACGGAACTCAGGGCACTTGATCATGTCGATTTAGAGATAAAAGAAGGAGAGTTTGTCTCAATTATTGGACCTTCCGGTAGTGGTAAATCAACTATGATGAATATTATTGGCTGTCTTGACACCTTAGATGAGGGTGAATACTACTTAGATGATCAGTCAATTGATGAATATTCAGAAGATGAACTAGCTCAGATTAGAAACAAAAAAATTGGTTTTATATTTCAGAATTTTAACTTAATTGGTTCTTTAACTGCAGAAGAAAATATTGAACTACCTTTAATTTATCAAAAAATCCCAAAAGAGGAACGTGCTGAACGTGTTAAGAGTGCTTTAGAAGAAGTTGGTCTTTGGAGTAGAAGAGATCATAAACCTAAAGAACTCTCCGGTGGTCAGCAACAACGAATTGCAATTGCAAGAGCAATAGCTACTAAACCATCATTGTATCTTGGAGACGAACCAACAGGAAATCTTGACTCAAAAACTAGTGATGAAATAATGCGAATTTTTCATAAATTACATGACGAAGGAAATACTATTGTAATTATCACTCATGATGAAGAAGTAGCTAAACAAGCTGATCGAAGCGTTCGAATTAAAGATGGTCATATAGAGGAGGTATAAATGGTTTTACAATCAATCAAAATGGCCCTTAAAGCTATTCTTGCTAGTAAAACAAGATCATTCCTCACAATGCTTGGAATAATTATTGGTGTTTTTTCACTCGTTGTCCTAGTTTCCCTAGTAAATGGGGCAACCGGATATGTGACAGACTCTATTGACACCTTTGGAAATGATTATCTTGAACTTTCTGTTTATAACGATAAAGGACTTCCGGTTGATGATGAGGAGTTGAGAAACCTCGAAAAAATGGAAGTTATCAATGAGTTAACTCCTGAATTAACAACAAACGCAACCTTTTCGGCAGATGGCATTGAAAAGAAAGGAACATTGCGTGGGGTTAACAGTGCATACTTTATGTTAGAAAATGTAAATGTTGAATTTGGAAGAGACCTTAATACTGTAGATGTTGAGAATGCCTCAAAGGTTGCTGTAATTAACCTTAAAACAGCCCAAGAACTTTTCAAAAAAAATGATGCTGTTGGTGAACACTTTAAAATTAACGGGGTAGAATATCAGGTTGTTGGAATTCAAAATGACCAGGATGGATCATTTACTGCAATGATAACGAATGAAGGTTATTTTGTTTATATTCCTCAAACTGCTTATTTACGCCAATTTAAATATGATACTGATGACGGTGGATATACTACAATTCTTCTTTCAGTAAATGGAGACGTTAATGCCGCTAAGGACGAATTAAATGACTACTTTTATAAAAGGTTTAATAACGATAAAGATGCTTTCTCAATTGTTACAATGGACGAACTTAAGGGTGTCCTAAACGGAATAACAACAGCTCTAGCTGTTGTCTTTGGCGGAGTAGCTGCAATTTCACTTTTAGTTGGTGGAATTGGTATTATGAATATTATGCTAGTTTCAGTTACTGAGAGAACAAAGGAGATTGGAATTCGTAAAGCTATTGGTGCCTCTAAGAAATCAATACTGTTACAATTCTTGATTGAAGCTTTTGTTATTAGTATAACAGGATGTTTAATCGGCTTAGTATTCTCCTATTTATTCGTTGGTTTAGCTAATCTTATTGTTCAGCTTTTGGATATAAAACTTCATTTTGACATTCCATTTTATGCTATTCTGTCATCCGTTAGTTTTTCATTATTAGTTGGATTAGCCTTTGGAATTTATCCAGCAAATAAAGCTGCAAAAAAGAAACCAATTGAAGCATTAAGGTATGACGGATAAGCTTTTTTAGGATAAAATAAATATGATTTAATTTATGTTTTTATAGCCATTCCATGAACCTACAGCAAAGCTAGTAGGTTCATGGTTTTTTATTGCCTATCTTATTAATTTTGGAAGTTAGCTTTTATAAAAATAAATTGAATCCTTAATTTCCATTGTTTATAACAAATTTTTGTTTAGGACTTTTTGGATGTTCTGGATTTGTAAACTTCAATTTTCCAGATTTAACTAAAGGTAATACTTTCTTTGAAAAAATACCATTACTTTTTGTATTATAAAAATTTTTGATTTCTTGTCTACTTCTTGGAATTTTACAAAATTCAATAAGTTCACTATCTGTTCTTTTTGAATTTCTAATATTCGAAATAGATGATGCAATACTTTTGGAACTCCTTTCATTATTATTATAAAAAATAACCTTAAATTGGTTATTTCTACTAATAAATAATGGTTCAGGCAAGCCATAATTCTTCATTTCTTTTCGAATTGTTGGAATTCCTGTATATCGATTTTCACAAATTTTAAGTATTTCCAATATATTTACAATATTATCGTTTCGAGTAACTTGGATACCTGAACTTAATTGGTCAAGGTTAAAATTACCGTAAATTTCACCTGGACTAGTTATCTCGATTCGATCTTTAAAAATATCTAATTTTATTGGAGCTCTTTCATTTAAGGAACTATAATCACGATGTACTAACGCATTTAATATAGCTTCTCGTAAAGCAGTCATAGGATATTCATATTTATCAGTTCTTTTTCCATCAACTATAATTGTTTCTACTCGAATATTACTTTTAATAAAATTTATAGCTTGTTCTAGCATGTCTGGAATAGAACCGGTTATATTTTCGTTATCGAGAAAACGCTCTTGATTAGTTCCTACCTCTCCAACTTCATAACCAGGATATTTAACAGCGTGAATTGAAAGTTGAGGAAAATACATTTGAGGATATTCTGAAAAAATTAAAGCACCTGCTTTAGTTAAATGTTTATTACGTCTAATATTAAAAACGTCTAAAATCTCTTCATCAGTAAAAGTACCTTTAAAATTTCTTTTACCTTCTTTAGCTAATTTTATAAATACTACTAATCTATTTTCATTTATATATTCCCTATCATCATGAATTTCATCCGTATCGCTTTGAATTAAATTACTGAGAGTAACATCATTCTGTGATCCGTTATCGCTCATTCTACTAACTTCGTCCCCAATTCTTTTATAGCTACCTTTATGTATTCCGGTAACATTATATCTAATTCTTATTCCTCAGCTTTGGTGTCCAGATTTACTAATGTCTTCAAATTTTTATCTATCCTACTATTACTTTAGTGATAAGTGTTGAAACATTAACCTTTCTCAAATATATAACTATTTTAAAAGAATCAATTTATCCAGTATTTGAATAATTCTACTTTAAGTTTAAACTTTTTCAGTCCAAGTTTAATCTTTTTTATCTCAGATTAAACTTCTTAAGCAAAAGTTTGATCTTTTTTACCTAAGTTTAAACTTTCCAGTTAAAGTTTAATCCAAAAATTGAGATTAATCCTAATTCATTCATATTAAAAAGTTTAAACTTAATGGAGTTGAGATTAAATAATATTTCTTTAAACTCCGTTTTTATTTCAAATTCAATCTAAGATCTCTTAAATTTACTAAAACTTTTTCTCGAAAATTTCCATACTCGTCATTGAAGTGTTAACGTTTTCACTCAAAAAAGTTTAAAACCAGGATCTGGACTAAGCCTTCACCTGGTTCGTTAATTAAAGAAAGCTACTTATATTTTAGCGGTTTACAGATGATGTGTTAACTGGGAAATTGAAGTATGTATCCGTATATGGTTCGTCATTAAGTGTAAAATGCCACCATTCAGTGGATAATGGACGGAAACCATGTTTAATCATCGCATTCCTTAAGATCATCCTGTTGTTATATTGTTCTTGAGTTACATCTTCAAAATCAGGATGAGATCTTTCACCAAAATAATCAAACGTACCACCCATATCTAGATCTTTTCCAGTTTTGTTATTAAAAACAGTCAAGTCAATTGTGCTACCACGGGTATGACCTGATCTCTTAGCAATATATCCTTCATCAAATAGGACAGTTTTATCAACTTCTGGATAGAAATACGGCTTCATGCGTTGGTCATTTAAATCTTCAGCCCAACGAACGAAGTGGTCAACCGCTCTCTGTGGACGATAAGCATCGAATACTCTTAGACGGTATCCTTGTTTCATTAAATCATCGTTAACTGCTTTTAAAGCAGCAGCAGCTTCTTTAGTCATTAAGATAACTGGCTGTTCGTACCCATCAATTCTTGAACCTACAAAGTTGTAAGTTGTATAATAACGAACTTCCTGAATGACATCAGGACAAACATCACTTAAAAGTACAAAGTCAGATGCATCATAAACATTTGCTGCACTTTTTGGGATAACAAGAATTCTAATAGCTTCAATTGGAAGTGATTGACCAGTTGTACCGGCTTCTTCTCCGTCTTTATGCCAATCCTGCCATCCAATATTGGCAACGTGAGCTTTGTAATATACGCTATAATTTTTAGCATCATCACCAGCTAAAGATATTTTAACTGCTTCTAAGCTGTTAGCTTCACCAGTTGTCCCAGCTACACCATCCGTTACCGGATTCAATACCGATAGGTAAGACTTTGATATTATCTCCACCTTTTCCCCCGGTCTACACCGAGCATGCGACTTTCATCGCACCCGGCGTGCCATCAGTAAAAACTCATAGGTATAAATAATAAAAATATGATTTCAATAATAATTTAAGTTTTCAAACTGACTAGAGACTGTTCCTCCTCCGGCTTTTATTCCCCAGAATCTTCAGTCGTGTCTCCGCTCTCAGTATCGATTAAGTAGCTTATCTCTTTAAAGGTTTCGTCTACAACTAAATGTTCGATGCCTTTCCCCGTTCCAATAACCTTATCCATTATTCAGTGGGTTCAGGTTCCTGCTTTGGATTTACCTGAGTTGTTTTACAACTCTAATACCTATAATACTAGTTGGTCTTTCATAGTTGGATTTCTTACTTAACCATCAGGTTTCACTACTGTTTCCAGCAGTTTTTAATCCTTTAATTCACAGGTTCGTCAGTCTAGTAAGACATACTAACCATACTTAATTCCACTTTATTAAATCTTTTGATTTCCTGGACTCCCGGCCTATAGGTTACAACCTCTACCTCTAGAGATATTTCCAATCGGGTAACTCTCAGCCGACTTCACCGAGCTTCTGACAAAATGCGTTTCCACTTAATGCCAGTCGGAGTATTAGAGGAAGCATTTCAAGGCGTTACTCTATCATTCTACTTCTCAGATTATTAGTTCTCCTAATTATATTAGTGCCTAAGCTTTTCACTTAGGAACGAGTCGCACTCCAACCTTTGTCTTGAACATGTGGCGTAACTGTTAAGCTAACTTTATTAGCTCCATTCTTTTGAATTTCCACAGTTTCAATTGGCAATCCTTGACCAGTGGTTCCTGCTTCTTGAGGTGATTCTACATAATCTCCCCAGCCTACTTTTGCAACATGGGCCCTGTAATTAATGGCAACCTGTTGGGTTTCATCAATCCCTGTTGGTAAATCTGTATCTTGAGCTGACACACTACCTGCTAAGCCAAGAATTAAAAGGATTGATATCATGAAATTTAAGAAAAATTTTCTAGAAAACATCTTCATTCCTTCTAGTTTGAATAAATCTATTCATTATTTAGCATCTAAACACTTTAATTAATATTAAAACGGGTTAACTAACATCATTAAGTTAGATCAACATCTACTAATTAATGTCAAGTTGTCTACACGATTGAACTTCTACTAATAATTTATACGTTGTAACTACAATTAAAGTTTAACTATGATCACTTCTGGTTATTACTATTTACGTTTGCAGTTGTGTTACAATATATTTTTTAATAGTAGTTCTGTTATGACCTCTTAAATAGTTTTGAACAATTGTAAACGGGTATAAAAACAACAAGCCAAATCAATAGTCTGAAGTTAAGATGAAACCTAGAGAGATCGATTTGGCAAAGTATTTAAATTAAACCGTATATGTAGAATTCCTAAATTTTAATACTTAGGAATTCGTTTGATAGATTATCACGTTTTTCTTGAAATAAAGCCTTATAGTGTCAATTCCCAATTATAAGCGTGAATGGTAATAAAAACCTTCTGATTTTGAATTAAATTAACAGTCAAACCCAACTTAAAAAGTTATACTTCCCTTATAATTTTCGACTTATTTAAAAAAGTAAATTAAAGCTTACACTTATTTGTAATCGTTTATTTCTAAACTTTTTTGTAAAAATAGTTCAAATTTTATTATTAAAACTTTTATATTGGGTATAATATAGATATAATAAATTTAGAGCTTACCTGAAGATTAAACGGTTTCGTTTACTAGATTAAAGGAATAGGTGAGTGAGATGAACCCATATGAAAACAATAGAAAAGACGCATATAAAGTGTCCGCCGTTAGTATTGGGGTCAACTCAGTACTATCCATAGGAAAAGTAATAGCTGGAATTTTAGCTAATTCTGGTGCGATGATATCCGATGGAATCCACTCAGCTTCTGATGTACTAA
>CANQOZ010000032.1 GCA_947625585.1 uncultured Eubacteriaceae bacterium | reverse complement strand
ACGATATTTGCTTTGGTATTCCCAGGACTGGTCAGTGCCTTCGGAACGTTCTTCCTGAGGCAGACATACATGTCAATCCCGGACGAAGTTATCGAAGCAGCATACTTAGATGGATGTAATACCTGGCAGGTTTTCTGGAAGGTCTGCTTCCCACTAACAGGGACTTCAGTAGCAGCTTTAACAATATTCACAGCTGTTTTCGCATATACAGACCTAATGTGGCCATTAATCTGTAACACCGACATCAACATGATGACTCTTTCATCAGGTCTATCAACCTTGAACGGACAGTTTACAACAAACTTCCCAGTTCTAATGGCTGGTTCACTAATGTCAATGTTACCAATGGTTATCTTATACTTAATCTTCCAGAGACAGTTCATCGAAGGTATTGCAGCAACAGGCGGAAAATAAGATATATCTCTACGTTAGAGTGGTTAGTTAATTGGAAACTATTACTTTACAAACAAAAAATACGACTTACGACATGGCCATTTCACCAGTTGGTCACTTATTACATCTTTATTACGGACCAAAGACCAACTGTGACACAAGTTATCGCTTACAGTATTATGACAGGGGTTTTTCAGGAAACCCTTATGAAGTTGAAGGGGACAGAACCTATTCACTTGATGTCCTACCACAAGAATATCCAGTTTATGGAAATGGGGACTACAGGGATAACGCATTTAATATCCAGTTGGCGGATGGAACCAATGGCTGTGACTTAAGGTATAAGAATCACAGGATTATAAACGAAAAGTATTCGCTCGATGGCTTGCCATATGTTTTTGGCAATGAGGGTGAAGAAGCCTATACCGTAGAAATCGATTTAGCCGATGATATTATCGGACTGGAAGTAACTCTCCGTTATGGAGTTATTCCTGAGAAGGATGTTATTACCAGAAGTGCAGTTATTAAAAACAATAGCGACAGTAAAATGATCATTACCAGGGCTTTTAGTACTTCACTCGATTTGCTCCATGGTGATTTTGATTTAATTCATTTTCATGGGCGGCACGAGATGGAACGTTTACCCCAACGAGAAGAACTTAATCGAAGTGTTACTTCGATCGGTTCAAGAAGGGGTAATTCAAGTCACCAGCATAATCCATTTGTAATAGTTTGTGACAAAAAGACCGATGAAGATCATGGAGCTGCCTGGGGATTTTCAATGTTATACAGTGGAAATTTCAAGTTCCGTGGATTTAAAGATCAGTTCGGACTCACGAGAAACATGATGGGAATTCAGGACGATATGTTTGATTACCCGTTAGAGCCTGGAGAATCTTTTGAAACCCCGGAAGTAGCCATGATATTTTCTGGTAATGGTTTGGAAGACTTATCACATAAGTTTCATAAGATGATTCAAAACAATGTCATCCGAACTCCACTTAAAGATGAACGCTGTCCGGTTTTAATTAATAACTGGGAAGCTACTTATTTCGATTTCAATCATGAGAAACTTTTAGACATTGCTAAAAATGCTAAAGAGGTCGGAATTGAAATGTTTGTTCTTGATGATGGTTGGTTTGGTCAACGTAATTCAGATGAAGCTGGATTAGGAGACTGGAGAGTCAACGAGGACAAGTTAGGTGGTCCGTTAAGGAAATTTAGTGATGAAATCAATGAACTCGGTTTAAAATTCGGGATTTGGATTGAACCAGAAATGGTAAACGAAAATTCAGATATTTACCGAGAACATCCGGACTGGGCTTTTACGATTCCTGGACGTAAACCAATCAGGAGTAGAAACCAGTTAGTTTTGGACTTTTCCAGACCAGAGGTTGTTGATTATATTTTCGAACAGATTTCTAACGTAATAGACTCAGCAAATATTGAATACATAAAAATGGATATGAATAGAAGTCTTTATGACATCTATTCTTCCGTTTTAACTGAACAAAGCTTTGGGTTAATTCTCCATAACTACACAAAAGGTGTATATCGGTTCTTGGAAATGTTAACCCAGAAATATCCACATATAAGAATTGAAGGTTGCTCCGGTGGTGGAGGACGATTTGATGCAGGAATGCTCTATTACACTCCACAAATCTGGGCATCGGATAATACTGATGCGATCGACCGTATTCGGATTCAACATGGAACTTCTTTCGGATATCCTATTTCAACTGTCGGTGCTCATGTTTCAGCAGTTCCGAATGATCAAACTGGTCGAACAGTTCCACTTAATACGAGAGCTGTTGTTGCCTCGTCTGGAACATTTGGGTTTGAGTTTGATTTAAGTAAGATAACTGAGGAAGAAAAAGAAGAAGTAAGATACCAAATCGACAATTATAAACGTTTCTGGCCATTAATCGCTTATGGTAATTACTACAGACTCCATGATCCGGAAAAAGATACGAATGTTGCAAGTTGGATGTTTGTCTCCCAAGATGGTGATGAAGCATTAATCAATGCTGTTTCACTCGACAAACATGGTAACGAACCCGTTAACTATATTAAGTTAAGAGGTTTAGAACCAGAAACCCAATATGTAATAACATCAGTTACTAAAGATGACGATGCACCGGAACCATTCATTTCCGACGGTAATGCACTCATGCATTCAGGGATTCCACTTCCTATTATTTCTGGTGAATACCAGGCTTGGCAGTGGAAGTTAGATAAGATCGATACAATTCGTAGAAGAAATGAAGTAGATAAGGAACCTTCAGAATACGATATAGAAAGTATAGATACAAAAGAAACTGTTGCTTAAGGGGGAACAGTAATGGCTGAAATTATACTTAAAGACGTTAACAAACGTTATGAAAATGGCTATCATGCCGTTCATGATTTTAACTTAGATATAGCTGATAAAGAATTCATTATCTTTGTTGGCCCATCAGGTTGCGGAAAGTCTACAACACTCAGAATGATTGCTGGACTAGAAGACATTTCCGATGGTGACCTGTTAATCGACGGCGTTCGTATGAACGATGTCGAAGCTAAGGACAGAGACATAGCTATGGTTTTCCAGAATTATGCTCTCTATCCACACATGACAGTTTACGACAACATGGCTTTCTCCATGAACTTACATAAAGTTCCAAAAGACCAGATTGATGCTGCTGTTAAAAAGGCTGCTAAGATTCTAGACTTAGACCAACTTTTAGACAGGAAACCAGCACAGCTATCCGGTGGTCAAAGACAAAGGGTTGCTATGGGTAGAGCAATCGTTCGTAACCCAAAGGTCTTCTTAATGGACGAACCACTCTCAAACTTGGATGCTAAGTTAAGGGTTCAGATGAGAACAGAAATCTCAAAGATCCATAAGGACCTAGGAGCAACCATCATCTACGTTACCCACGACCAGACCGAAGCTATGACTCTTGGAACCAGGATCGTTGTTATGAAAGACGGAATCGTTCAACAGATCGACTCACCAGAACATCTCTACAACAATCCAATCAACCAGTTCGTTGCCGGTTTCATCGGATCACCACAGATGAACTTCATTGATGCCACAATCAAGGAAGGACCAAACGGATTAGTTGCTGCAGTTGGCGATGCTGAACTACCAGTTCCAGCTACTAAGGAAAAGGATCTAAGAAGCTACATGGGTCAAACCGTTGTTCTTGGTGTCCGTCCAGAAGACGTAACTGATGCTCAAGTTGTAGTTGGTTTAAAACCTGATCAGGTTATTGAAGCTCATGTAGATATGCATGAAATGCTTGGTTCAGAACGTTATCTCTACTTCGACTATGCCGGAGCTCCAATGACAGCTCGTGTTGACTCAAGGTCTAATGCTCGTACAGGCAGCAACGTTAAGTTTGCAGTAGATATGAACCATTCCCACTTCTTCAATAAAGATACTGGAGAAGCTATCGGTTATCAGGAAAATCCAGATTTAAAAAAATAAAGGATTCTAAGGAAAGTAAGCAATTATGAAAAAGGTAAAAATCGACTTAGGTAATATGGATAAAGTTAAGAAGTTTGTTGACAAAACAGGGAAACTTGATTTTGATGTTGACTTAACTTCTGACCGCTACACGGTTGATGGTAAATCTATTATGGGTATTTTCAGTTTAGATTTATCAAAACCAGTAGAACTTACTTTGGATACAGAAGGCCCGATGCTTGACCAGGCTATTGATGATATTCAAGAATTTATAGTAGAAGACTAGGCACTAATGGCTGAAATTATACTTAAAGACGTTAACAAACGTTATGAAAATGGCTACCATGCCGTTCACGATTTTAACTTAGATATAGCTGATAAAGAATTCATTATCTTTGTTGGCCCATCAGGTTGCGGAAAGTCTACAACACTCAGAATGATTGCTGGACTAGAAGACATTTCCGATGGTGACCTGTTAATCGACGGCGTTCGTATGAACGATGTCGAAGCTAAGGACAGAGACATAGCTATGGTTTTCCAGAATTATGCTCTCTATCCACACATGACAGTTTACGACAACATGGCTTTCTCCATGAACTTACATAAAGTTCCAAAAGACCAGATTGATGCTGCTGTTAAAAAGGCTGCTAAGATTCTAGACTTAGACCAACTTTTAGACAGGAAACCAGCACAGCTATCCGGTGGTCAAAGACAAAGGGTTGCTATGGGTAGAGCAATCGTTCGTAACCCAAAGGTCTTCTTAATGGACGAACCACTCTCAAACTTGGATGCTAAGTTAAGGGTTCAGATGAGAACAGAAATCTCAAAGATCCATAAGGACCTAGGAGCAACCATCATCTACGTTACCCACGACCAGACCGAAGCTATGACTCTTGGAACCAGGATCGTTGTTATGAAAGACGGAATCGTTCAACAGATCGACTCACCAGAACATCTCTACAACAATCCAATCAACCAGTTCGTTGCCGGTTTCATCGGATCACCACAGATGAACTTCATTGATGCCACAATCAAGGAAGGACCAAACGGATTAGTTGCTGCAGTTGGCGATGCTGAACTACCAGTTCCAGCTACTAAGGAAAAGGATCTAAGAAGCTACATGGGTCAAACCGTTGTTCTTGGTGTCCGTCCAGAAGACGTAACTGATGCTCAAGTTGTAGTTGGTTTAAAACCTGATCAGGTTATTGAAGCTCATGTAGATATGCATGAAATGCTTGGTTCAGAACGTTATCTCTACTTCGACTATGCCGGAGCTCCAATGACAGCTCGTGTTGACTCAAGGTCTAATGCTCGTACAGGCAGCAACGTTAAGTTTGCAGTAGATATGAACCATTCCCACTTCTTCAATAAAGATACTGGAGAAGCTATCGGTTATCAGGAAAATCCAGATTTAAAAAAATAGGACGGCAGTAGCTTAATTGAGCTACGGCAAGTCAGATATGGTACAGAAAGCTAATGAAACCATTTGAAAATAAAATAATGTTAATCACTTACGCTGACAGTCTCGGAGACAACTTAAAAGATTTAGACAAAGTTCTTCATAATGAGCTCGAAGGGACTGTTGGCGGAGTCCATATACTTCCCTTTTTCCCTTCTTCAGCTGATAGGGGATTTGCTCCAATGCGTTATGACGTTGTTGATGAGCAGTTCGGTGATTTCAATGATATTGAAAAGTTGGCTGAAGACTACTATTTAATGTTTGATTTTATGATCAACCATATCTCAAGGTCGTCCGATTATTTCAAAGATTTTGTTGAAAATAAAGACGAATCGAAATACAAAGATTTCTTTATAAGATATAAAGATTTTTGGGAAAACGGGAAGCCAACCCAGGAACAAGTTGATGCTATCTACAAAAGGAAGCCGAGAGCTCCATCTATTGAAGTTGAATTTGCAGATGGAACAAAAGAGGATTTATGGTGTACTTTTGGTGAAGAACAAGTCGACTTAAATGTTGATTCAGAAGTTACAAAACAATTTGTTAAAGAATCCCTGGAAGACATGGTTAAACACGGTGCTTCAATAATCAGGCTTGATGCTTTCGCTTATGCAGTCAAGAAAGCTGGTGGATCCTGTTTCTTTGAAGAACCCGATATTTGGAATTTACTCCATTCTATTGAAGATATTGTTTCACCAGAAGGGGTCATGATTCTACCAGAAGTTCATGAACACTACAAAATTCAGCATAATATTTCTGACAAAGGCTTCTGGATTTATGACTTTGCCCTTCCAGTATTAACACTAAATGCACTTTATACAGGTGAGGGGAAATACTTAAAGAACTGGCTCGATATTTCGCCTAAACACCAGTTCACTACTTTGGATACTCACGATGGAATCGGTATTGTTGATGTTAAAGATTTAATGCCGGACGACGTTGTTGATGAAACAAAAGAAATGATGTTCACCGAAGGTGCTAATGTAAATAAGATTTACAATACTGAAGCTTATAATAACCTGGATATTTATCAGGTTAATACAACCTATTATTCAGCTTTGGGAAACGATGACAATGCTTATCTTTTGGCACGGGCAATCCAGTTCTTCGCACCAGGTGTTCCGCAGGTCTACTATGTTGGTTTACTTGCAGGTAAGAATGACCTGGAATTAATAGAAAAAACTAAAAACGGAAGAGATATTAACCGTCACTACTATTCACTTGAAGAAATTAGCGAAGAAGTTCAGAGACCTGTAGTTAAGAAGTTGTTTGAACTAATGAAGTTCCGTAATGAATTCCCTGCTTTTAACATTGAAGGGGATATTGAAACTGAACTTGAAGGTGAAAATGAACTTATTATTACTCGCTCATACGATGGTTACGTAGCTAAGCTTATAGCTAACTTAAAAACACATAATTTTAAAATCATTGATAAAGAGCCCGGTCAAGAGGAGTTCAAGACAGTGTTTGAGGTTTAGTTTTAAATGGTTTCAAAAAATACAATCATAGAAGATTTAGACAACGGTAAATACGACGATATTATAGAAAAAATATATGTTACCGAAAAAGGTACGGAAGAATTTAATACCCTTGTAGATCGAATTAAAAAACTTATCAAAGGATTAGACGAAGAATTCAGGGATAATGAAATAGAAGAAGTTGCAATATTCTCTGCACCAGGCAGAACTGAAATTGGTGGAAATCATACGGACCATCAGTTAGGTTCTGTCCTGGCTGGGAGTGTTAACTATGATATTGTCGCTGCTGTCCAACCAAATGATTTAGATCGAATCAGATTATTTTCAGAAGGATATGGACTTACCGATATTGAATTAGATGACTTGGACATTAAGGAAAACGAGAAGGAAACAACTGCTTCCTTAATCCGTGGAATGGCTAATTACTTTAAAGAAAAGGGTTATCCATTAAATGGATTTGATGCTTATGTTGTCTCTAATGTTCCTAGTGGTTCGGGTATTTCTTCTTCAGCTGCTTTTGAAGTCTTGCTTGGTAATATTATTAATGAACTCAGCGCTAATGGTGAAGTAGACAATGTCGAAATTGCAAAACTAAGCCAGAAAACGGAAAACAACTATTTTGGAAAACCAAGCGGTTTAATGGATCAGATGGCTAGTTCAGTCGGTGGTATTGTTGCAATTGACTTTGCAGATAAAGAAAATCCGGTGATTGAAAAGGTAGACTTGGACTTAGATGCAGATGGATACAAATTAGTTATTACTGATTCCCATTCATCTCATGCAGACTTAACATCAGAGTATGCAGCAATTCCAGAAGACATGAAGTTAGTAGCTGATCACTTTGGTAAAGAAGTTTTATCACAGGTAGATGAAAATGAATTTTACCAAAGTATTCCGGAATTAAGAGAGAAGCTCAGTGACAGAGCTGTTCTAAGAGCGATCCATTATTTTAATGATACCAAAAGAGCGAAGAGGGAAGCTCAAGCATTAAAGGACAATAATTTTGACGAATTCCTAAGATTAGTCAATGATTCAGGAAAATCTTCTATATTAGCTTTACAGAATATTACTCAAGCTGGTGAAGTGGACAACCAAGCAGTTGCTTTGGCTTTAGCACTAAGCCAGATGGTATTAGATGGTGAGGGAGCTAGCCGTGTTCACGGTGGTGGCTTTGCTGGTACAATACAAGCTTTTGTTCCAAAAGATAAAGTTGACGAGTATGTAGAAGTACTTAATACAACTTTAGGTGATGACAGCGCAAAGGTTATGAGTATCCGTCCAGTTGGAGGAACTCAGTTAATTTAAGAGGAGACTATGGCAGTTTTAGTTGTAGGCGGAGCAGGCTATATTGGCTCACATGTAGTAAGAGAATTATTAGATCAAGGTGAAGATGTAGTTATTGTCGATAACCTCCAAACGGGACATAGGAATGCCCTTGATAAGAGAGCCCGTTTCTATGAAGGAGATACCAGAGACAAAGAATTTTTAAATAATGTCTTTGAGAAAGAGGATATCGATTCAGTTATTCACTTTGCTGCCAACTCATTAGTTGGAGAGAGTATGGAAGTACCACTTAAATACTACGATAATAATTTATTTGGTACGATGAACCTCTTGGACAGTATGGTTGAAAACGGTATTGATAAGATCGTTTTTTCTTCAACGGCAGCAACCTACGGTGAACCAGAGAAAATCCCGATTGAGGAGACGGATAAGACAGAACCTACCAATCCTTATGGTGAAACAAAGTTAGCTATGGAAAAGATGATCAAATGGACTGCCAATGCTAACCCATTAAATTTTGTTTCACTAAGGTATTTTAATGCATGTGGTGCATCTGAATCAGGTGAAATTGGTGAAGATCATTCACCAGAAACCCATTTGATTCCATTAATATTACAAGTACCTCTAGGAAAGAGGGAAGAAATCTCAATATTTGGAGATGATTACGACACAAAAGATGGCACCTGCATTCGTGATTATATTCACGTTGAAGACTTGGCAGACGCACATATAAAAGCTCTCAATTATCTGAGAGATGGAGGAGAGTCTAATATATTTAACTTAGGTTCTGGTGAAGGATTTTCTGTTAATGAAATGATAGAAGCCGCTCGAGAG
Organism: uncultured Eubacteriaceae bacterium; assembly: GCA_947625585.1. Taxonomy (GTDB): domain Bacteria; phylum Bacillota; class Clostridia; order Eubacteriales; family Eubacteriaceae; genus CANRHG01. The sequence continues at coordinate 2,430 of CANQOZ010000032.1, read as the reverse complement.
GTTACTGGACACCCGATACCTGCTAAAGTAGTTCCAAGACGTGCCGGAGATCCGGCTAAACTCGTTGCTTCGAGTGAAAAGGCAAAAGAAGTTTTAAAATGGGAGCCTAAGAAGGATGATATTAAAGTAATAATAAAGGATGCCTGGAATTGGCATAAAAATCATCCAAACGGTTACGAGGATAAATAATGAACAAGAACGAAGTTTATCAATCAATAGACCAGTTAATTGATTACGGTTTAGAGAAGAACCTAATCGAGGATTTAGACAGGGTGTGGACTCTTAATTCATTACTTGACTTATTAAACCTTGAAGATTATGAACACGTTGAAAGTAATGATAAAGAAGAGCTTAACGTAATTCTTGATAAACTTACAGACTATGCTGTTCAAGAGGGTATTATAGAAGATTCTATTACCTATAGGGATTTATTTGATACAAAATTGATGGGAGCGTTGACTCCAAGACCAACAGAAGTCGTTACTACTTTTGAAGAATTGTATGAAAAATCTCCACAGGAAGCTACAAATTGGTACTATGACTTTTCGAACGACACCAATTACATTCGTAGGGATAGGATCAAGAAGGATTTAAAGTGGAAAACCGAAACAGAGTATGGTCCACTTGATATTACAATTAATTTATCCAAACCGGAAAAAGACCCAAAGGCCATAGCACAAGCAGGAAAAGTCCAATCCACTTCGTATCCGAAGTGTCAGTTATGCATAGAAAATGAAGGTTATGCCGGGCGTATTGATCATCCAGCACGTCAAAACCATAGGATAATTCCCCTAAAGTTTGAAGACGAGAACTGGTCATTTCAATATTCCCCCTATGTTTATTATAACGAACACTGCATTGTTTTAAATAATGAACATAAACCTATGGTAATTGATAGAAGAGCTATGAATAGACTCCTTGATTTTACCGACCAGTTCCCGCATTATTTTGTAGGTAGCAACGCAGACTTACCAATAGTGGGGGGATCGATATTATCCCATGAACATTTTCAAGGCGGACACTATACCTTTGCAATGGAAAATGCGGATATTGATGAGAAGTTTAATATAAAGGGGTTTGATAACGTACAGGCTGGAATTTTAAATTGGCCGATGTCTGTTATCAGATTAAATAGTGAAGATAAAAATGAGTTGTTAGATGCAGCTGAGTTCATATTAGATAAGTGGAGAGGTTATTCAGATGAAGATGTGGATATATTAGCATTTTCAGATAATGAACCACATAACACGATAACTCCGATTGCTAGAAAGCATGGAGATATTTATGAATTAGACTTAGTACTTCGTAACAACAGAACAACTGATGAATATCCATTAGGAATATTCCATCCGCATGAAAAATTACATCACATAAAAAAGGAAAACATAGGATTAATTGAGGTTATGGGACTTGCAGTCCTACCTTCTAGACTCAAAAATGAATTTAACCTAATTAAAGAAGTTCTGGTAGAAGGTAAAAATCCAGAAGATTACAAGGAATTAGAACAACATCTCGATTGGATCAATGAATTAAAAGAGAAATATGATTCATTCACTGAAGATAACATTGATTCAATAATTGAAGACGAAACCGGTTTAGTATTTAAAGAAGTTTTAGAAGATGCCGGTGTATTTAAACGAGATGAAAAGGGGCAACAAGCCTTTAGAAAGTTCACAACCAGTTTGAGTGATTAATTTAAATCTCAGTAGAAGTTTATGATTTCTACTGAGATTTTTTGAGTTTATAAGTAAAATATAGGAAGAGTGTTCAAACACTGCTAAAATAATAGAAAATTAAATTAGAATTAGAATGATTTTTCGTCATAAACATGATTAATAGTCAGAAAAATGAAAACAAAAAATGAATATTATAAAGAATTAAAGAATAGCAAACTTTCATTAACAAAGAAGCCTAAGAAAACATACGTAAATAGTACTAGTTCTACAGATGATGTTAAAAGATATAATTATAAACCGAAAAAAATATATAAGTATAAATAAAAATTCAAAAGTAATTAAAATGCCGAAGTCTCATTAAAAGTAATTTTCGGCATTTTTTAAAATATTTGATACTTTCAATTTGAACCTGAGTCAAGAGTTCTAAATATTATTTTTAAAGATTTTTGTAACTTTTTATCTAGTGATCTATATATTCTGATAACTTCTTCTAAATCACTATCTGCGTTTTCAACTGAAAATAGTTCGTCCATTGTTAGTCCTAGAGTATTTGTTAATTTGATAAGTGTATCTAAATTTAATTCGGATTTTGAATTTTCAATGTCAATTACTTCAGTAACAGACACTCCTAATTTTTGAGCAAGACCATCTATTTCCAGATTATTTTTATTCCTAAAATCTTTAGTTTTTTGTGCAATGATATTCCTGATTATAAATTCGTTGTACATTTTATAAATTTTCAATGAAAATATTG
>CANQOZ010000031.1 GCA_947625585.1 uncultured Eubacteriaceae bacterium | reverse complement strand
TCCCTGAAGAATTTAGCTAATTCTTTCGGGTTATTAATCTGATCCTCATCTGCAAAAACAAGTGTTAGACCGTTACTCAGTGAGAGTACAGTTTCTTTTAAGGACATATCAAAGCCAACACTTGTAATTGATCCATAAGCATTTCCATTATTAACGATTGCTGCAACATGGGAGTTTGCTTCATTCGGTGTTACATAATTAATAATTCCTTCATGTTTTAATAAAACGCCTTTTGGCTTCCCAGTTGATCCTGATGTATAGATCAAATAAGCTAGGTCTTCTGGTTCTACACTGATATTAGGATTTTCTGCATTTTCACTATTTTCCAGCTCTGTTATATCTAAACTATTATTGTAGTTTTCTAATTCATCTTCTGTAGTAATAATAAAACGTGCATTACTATCATCCAAAATATGTTGGATACGGTTTACAGGATACTGTTTTGTAATCGGAATAAAAGCAGCTCCAGCTTTTAGAACTCCATAGAGACTACTCAAAAAAGAGGAGTCACGGTTTAATAAGAGTGCTATGCGGTCTCCCTTTTTAACACCTTTTTGAATAAGACTGTTAGCTATCCTATTGGCTTTATCATTGAGTTCGTTATAGGTAAACGTTCCGTCTTGTGCTACTAGAGCTATTTGATCTCCATTTTTCATAACCTGTTCTTCAAAGAGTTCGTGAAGTCCCTTTGCAGTTAGCTCTTCTTCTGCTGTAACAGCAAATTTTTCTAACAACTTCTTATCATTATCTTGAAGAACTGAAACAGACCTTAAATCGCTCTCTGAATTATTCAGAAAACTTTCAGAAACAGTTTTAATACTTTCAAGGAAGCCATTTATAAAATCTTCTTCGTAGAGATCAGTATCGTATAAGACACTAATTACATTTTCACCATCTAACTTTTCAATATAGACACCAGCATCAAATTTTGCCTCTCTTGGAGCGAGTTGCTGACGTTCTAAAGCTTGTCCCTCTATTTTTGTTGGCTCACCGATTCCTAGTTGATAAGCATAGAGAAGATTTGGATTATAGTTAAATTCCTGAACAATTTCATAATAAGGATAACTGTCATTCAAAACAGTATCAGATAAAAGCTTAGCACTTTGTTCAATGAACTCTTTAACACTACCCTTACCAATTTCTGTGCCAATAGGTAGAGTCTTAACAAACATTCCTAATGTATCTTTATAATTTAGATCATTTCTCCCATTACTAATTGTATTAATCAAAGCACTTTCACTGTTTGTATATCGGGCAACAGTATAAAGTGTTACTGCTAAGAAGAACTGGGCAGGTGTTATTGAATGCTCTTTACAAAAGGCTTCTACTTTTTCAAGATCAAATGGGACACTAATCAGATTTGACTCTCCTTGAGATTCACTTTCTGTATGAACTGTCGGTAATATAGAGGATCCTTCTATATTTTCAAACATCCTTGAATAGAACTCTTTTGCTTCCTCGCTACCAACTCCTGACTTCTCAGTTTCGATATAGTCAAAATAGTCTTTTTGTTCACTTCTGAGTTCTTCACCATTATAAGCACGGGCTAGATCTCTAGTGAAAATGTCTGATGAGAAACCATCAAAGATTAAATGATGGAAGTTTAGAAGTAAGTAGTTATTATCTTCAGTCTTAATAATTTCAATTCGATAAAGTGGAGATTCTAGCATCTTAAATGGTCTGTTAAATTCATTTTTATAATGCTCAAACTCTAACTCACTCATCTTAAGAGTTGGTATTTCAACCTGCTTTTCACCTTTAGTTTGAATGACTCCATCTTCATTTAATTCAATTATTGTATTTAAATAGTCGTGAGCCTTAATTGTTTCACTTATCGCATTTTCAAGCTTTTCTAAATCCACTCCTTCAGGAAGAATAAAGTAGAATGGAATATTATAGAAGGAACTATCTGGATTCTTCATACTCTCAGAATAAACTCCAAACTGGGAGTTTGATAACGGCTGGCTATAAATCTTTTTTTCCTGTTCTACAGGTTCTACCGTTAATCCACCTTCTAAAAGTCTCGTAATTAAATCATTCTCAATTGAAAGAATAGATGCTTCATTTAATAACGACTTAATATCGACATCAATTCCAAGTTTATTCTTCAGTTCAATTGCCAGTTGGATAGCAGATATAGAAGTTATTCCATAAAACTTTAAGTCCTGATCTATTGGAATCTCTCTTGTATTTGTAATTCCCTCAAGAACATCTAATATTTTTTCTTCTAAAAGACTGAGTGATTTCTTACCACTTTCCTGAACAGGAACAGCTTGATTTTCTTCCGACTTTGGAAGTAGTTTCTTATTAACTTTTCCATTAGGAGTTAGTGGAATCGAATCAATCTGGATAAATGCTTCAGGAATCATATAGTCAGGCTTAATGCCAGCAATGTAATCCCTTAACTCAGCAATATCGATCTCATCATCGGAGACTATATAGGAAACCAGGTACTGACCACCATCTTCCTTCTCATAAGCTACAACAAAGGAATCCTTAATCGGCTCATAAGAAGCAATAGCAGAATTGACTTCTGAGAGTTCAATTCGATATCCACGAATCTTAACCATTTCATCCTGGCGACCAAAAATATCAAGGTTACCATCATTTTTAAAACGGACAAGATCTCCCGTTCTATATAGGGTTTGATAATCCTCATCGGTTTCAAACGGGTTAGGTATAAAAACCTCTTCTGTTTTTTCAGGAAGGTTCAGATAACCACGAGATACCATCGGACCAGCTACTGCTAATTCACCAACTGCTCCTTTAGGAAGCATGCGGTACTGATCATCAATAACATAAAGGTGAGCATTTCCGACCGGCTTTCCAATAGGAATGGATTCAGAATATTCTTCAACAGGGTAGTTGGTCGTAACAACGGTACATTCAGTTGGACCGTATTGGTTTAAAAATGTGACACCTTCTCTAGGATGAATGGCTGGAAGCTTTTCACCTCCAGTTGTAATACGAATTGGTGCTATATCGTCTATAACGGTCATGTAAGTTCTAGCAATTTGTGTTGTAAGGTCTGTGTTTGTAATTTCCTTTTCAAGACAATATTCATTAAACCAAAGAAGGTCTAATCTCTTATCTTCCGGAATAACATAGACTGCTCCACCTTTAGCTAAAACTGGATAGGTTCCCATTAAATGTGGGTCAAACGAGAAATTACTATGAAGAGCGTAATGACTCTCAGGAGTCAACTCATCTACTTGGCTTGACCAGTTAATGAGGTTAGCTATGTTCTTATGACTAATTTCTACTCCCTTTGGAAGTCCAGTTGATCCAGAGGTGTAAATGACAATAAAAAGATCATCTGGGTTTAATTCAGGAAGTGTTTCACCAGTACTTTCTAAATTTAGAACTTCATCAGTTGTTATAATTTCACCCTTAAAATTAGAGATTTTATCCAATAAGTCCTTATCAGCTAGAACAAGTGGGACATTTGAGTCTTCTAACATAAACTCAAGTCTTTCCTGGGGTGATTTTAAATCTAGCGGAAGATAAGCAGCGCCAGCTTTTAGAACAGCTAGTGGGAGAATGACCATAAACTCACTTCTTTCGATTAAAATACCAACAATATCACCACTTTTAATTCCAGAAGCAATAAGTCTTTCAGCTAGTCGGGTACTAATTTCATCTAATTCTTTATAGGTAAAAGATTTGTTTTCAAATTCAAGAGCTATCTGGTCAGGATAGTTTTCAACACTCTTTTTAAAGTGATCTAAAAATAGATTAGATAAATCGCTTTCTATCTCCTCATCTTGACTGATTTTAAGGATTCGTTCAACTTCGGACTCGTTTGCAAGAACAATATCCTTTAAGCTTTCACGTTCTAAGAGTTCACTTAAAATTTGGACATAGAAGTTTGCAAAATTTTCAATAGTTTCGGCTTCATAAAGATCTCCTTGGTATTCAAATTCTAAATCATAACCATTTTCCCTCTGCATTACGGTTAGACTAAAAGGAGACATTGCATCTTTAACCGGTGGATGGTAAACATTGACCTTTTCACCATCTAGAATAAAGTTATGACCGATATTCTTTTGGAATATAAACTGAATGTCAACATCAAACTCATATTCACGAGCTAGTTCCTGGAAAGGATAGAGACTATTCTTTTGAGTACTATGTTGAGTTTGCTGGACTTCATGTAGGAAATCTTGAACACTTTCGGTCTCGTCTATTTTCATATGAAGCGGTAGAGGTTTTAGCATCATTCCTACCGTATTTTTCATTGATTTATCAGAACGACCATGATTGACAGCAAATATTAGTGATTCGTCTTGTCCTAGAAACTTTGCAGTTGTATAAAATAGAGCTCCTAGAAAGAGAGAATTCTCAGTAAGTTGAGAATCTTTTAGAAAATTTTCGATTGATTTACCCTCAAAAACTTGAGGAATAAAACGTACTAAACGATGATTAGGATGATTGTCAGCTTCAATCTCTTTATAATCAAACGGAATTTTAGAACCAATTTCTACATCATCTAAATGGTCTTTAAAAAATTGATGAGAATTCTCATAGGCTTCCGTTTCTTTTATTTTTTCTTCAAAAACAGAAATATCAAAAATACTAACGAATTCTGGCTCTAATTCTTCACCATTATAATAGGCTGCAATATCACTCTCGACTTTACTTGTAGAAGTTCCATCAAAGGCAATATGATGATAATCTCCTATTAAAACGTATTCGTCTTCCGTTTCAAACAATTTATAACGGTAGAGAGGTCCTTTTGTTAAGTCAAAAGGTTGGACGAAATCTTCTAGTGCTTTATCTAACTCATCTTTTGATATCTTTTCAACTGGAATTTCGACTTCAAACTTTTTTTCTTTCATTGAAGGAATTCCGGTCTCTTCAGTTATAAAATAATTCGTTCCTGCATGATTCTCAATCGCATGTTTAACTGCTTCTTTTAAACGATCAACATCAATATTGGAATCTTTACTAAATGAATAATGAAGTGGAATATTATAAAGGGTTGATTCTGGAGAATTAACACAAGCAAAGTAAACTCCTAACTGGCTTGGTGTTAATGGGTATACATCTTGTTTTACTTTCTTAGCTTCATTTAGCGTATTAGTTATGGTCTCTTTTGTTGAGGTATTTTTCATCAAATATCCTTTCTAGATCATGATTTTAACTTCATTCATTCCAAGTACTTTGTCAGACTCAACTTTTTTTAATTCGATTTCTTCTAAGTTATCAAGATTTATATTTGGTTCGTTTATTCTACAATTTATTATTAATTCATCTGAATCTTCATTTATTCTAACATCCATCTCAAATGGAGATCCTGAATCATTTTTAATATAGCTAAGTGTCTTAGCTATATTTGGAGCCTTCGCATTCAACTTTACTTGTTCTTTTAGAGCAGTTTCCAATTTTTCTACAGGATAATCCGACTTTAAAGTAAAGTTTGTAATTTCGCTCTCATTCGGTTCTAACATAAGTAAACTTTTATACTTCCCTTTTGACTTATATCGCTCATATTCAGGCATTCCAATAGCCAGTAAAAGTGTTAAGTATTGAGAGACTAAAATACCGATCCAAACTCCGATTAAACCCATAAAGTTACTAAAAACATAAGCAACCGGAACGGAAGATAGACCGTTTGCAAACGAAACAACGAGTGACATTGTATTCCTCTGAAGTGATGTAAAGTAGTACAAAAATATAAATGTAAGTCCCATTCCTGGATAAGAGAGTGCCGTAATTCTAAGAGCAAGATTTGTTGCTGCAAGTTCTGAGGCTGATTTTCTACCAAACGCTTCAGCAAATATGGATGGACAAAATTCCATAAAAAGAACAACGAGTAGCAGTACAACAATCATGTAAATAACAGTTTTTCTAAAAGCATAAACAACACTTTTATTATCCCGTTGGGCATAGAAAGTACTAACTAGTGGAACCATTGTCTGGCAAGCACCTGTTACTATAGATGAAACTAAGATTAACCCCATAGAAGCAACAGACATTGCAACAATTCCATCGTTACTACCATGAATCTGAACCATTTGGTTTAAAAAGAAGACACGAATGGTTACTAATAAAGTAGCAAATGCTCCTGCTAAACCAGTTGAAAATAACGAAGAAAGTTCTTTAAAAAACTCCTTGATTCTTTTACAGATTCCAAAATTAAATCGGAGTGTATTTTCCTTATACCAAAACTGGGAGAGCATTAATATAAAAGAGACCACATTACCGATTACCGTTGCAATGGAGGAACCAGCTATTCCAAGTTGAAAGATTGCCATTAATACATAATCCATACATAAATTAATAACATTAGATATAATTATTAGATTAGAGGCAAACTTAGGTCTACCGTCACTTCGTATGCAGTAAACAAAACTAGACAGGTACATCTGAAAGGGAGTACCGATTATAAACGGAATATAGTAGGCTCTTATGAGGTCTTCCATATTTCTAAGAGGAGTCAAAGAATCAATAATTTGTTCTAAGAACAAAAACTGTAAACCTATTAAAAGTACAATTAAAACAGTTATTGAGATAAATGCAACTGTTAGAACAGAATTCGCTTTCTTTTTATTTCCTTCAGCTACAGCTAACGAAATTAGAGTAGAAGCTCCTAAACCAAATAGAACAGTTAGAGCAAAATAGAACTGATTTACTGGTGAAAGCAGTTGTATAGCTGCCATTTCATTACTTCCAAGAATATTTCCAACCATAATCGAATCAACAATAATAGCTAGGTTGTTTGCTAAAGAAATGAGAACAGTTGGTATGAAGTACTCTCTAAACTTTTCATTAACTATTTTCGGGGTTCTAACCAAAGCATCCATAAGTCCCTTTCTCCAAAATTTTAGGTTCTATTATTTTCTGGAATTAAAAACAAAAAGGTTGTAGTATTCACTATTATAATAAGAAGTTTATCATAATACATTTTTACATATGGTTTCTTTTAAACTTTACTTTTGAAAAATTTATGAGATTTGAATTGAATTTTTTAGAGAGAGGAGGTTTTTAGATGAAAAGCGTACTAATTAAAATTGAGCTGAAAATGTTAATTTAGATCAAGGATTATGTTTCTGAATATTTTAATGATAAAAAAATCTTAGATGAACTCGAAACATGGGATAATGTTCGTAAATCAAGATTTACCGACATTGAAAGAATGAGCAAACGAATTCACTTACCTTTTGGTACCTTTGTTCTAAATTCTCCTTCTGAAGAAAGTAAAATTATTATTGAATTTAATCATTTCCTTAATCATAATTCTCTAAGTTTAGAATTAAGTAAATCAATTTAACATAAAAAACTCCCCAGACTTAGTTATCTAGGGAGTGTTATTTTTAATATTTATCGTAATTAACGATCTTTTCAAAATCTTTGGTTAATGATGCTCCACCTACTAAAGCACCATCAATATTAGGTTCTTGCATTAGTTCAACAATGTTATCAGGCTTTACGCTTCCGCCGTATTGAATTCTTACAGCATCTGCGGCATCCTGTCCATACATTTTAGCTATTGTTTCACGAACCCAACCACATGCTTCATCCGCTTGAGCATTCGTAGCTGTTTTACCGGTACCAATTGCCCAAATTGGTTCGTAAGCTACAACAACTTTTGTAACATCATCAATGTCAGCTAGATCTTTTTCAATCTGTCCAACAACAACATTTTTAGCATCGCCAGCTTCACGTTGTTCTAATGTTTCACCACAACATACTATTGGTGTTAAACCAATTTCTAAAGCTTTCTTAGTCTTTTTATTAACAGTTTCATCAGTTTCTGCGAAATGTTCACGTCTTTCTGAGTGACCGATAATAACAAATGTAACACCAAGATCTTTTAACATTTTACCAGCAATTTCACCAGTAAATGCTCCAGCATCTTCCCAGTGCATATTCTGAGCACCAATTTCAATGCCCGAATTGCTTGTAATTTCAAGTGCTCTAATAATGTCAATGTATGGTGGACAAAAAACACATTCAGCGTAGGAATCTTCACATAATGGAACCATCATAGTAATGAAGTCATTAGCTTCTTCTAGTCCCATATTCATTTTCCAGTTACCAGCAATAATAGGTCTTCTAGCCATTTTCTACCTTAACTTTCTTCAACGTCTTCTAGAACGTCAATACCTGGTAATACTTTACCTTCCATAAATTCTAATGATGCACCGCCACCTGTTGAGATATGGCTCATCTTGTCTCCTAATCCCATCTGTTTAATAGCAGCAGCAGAATCACCACCACCAATGATTGAGATAGCATCGGAATCTGCTAGAGCTTGTGCGACAGCTTGTGTTCCTTTAGCAAATGTTGGGAATTCAAATACACCCATTGGTCCATTCCAGATAACAGTCTTGGCACCATTGATTTTATCTTCAAACAATTCAACAGTTTCAGGACCAATATCAAGACCCATCATATCTTCAGGAATTTCATCAACACTGTAGATAACAGGTTCTGCATCAGCAGAAAATTCGGCAGCAGCTGTTACGTCTACTGGAAGTACTAAGTCAACTCCCTTTTCTTCAGCTTTCTTAATTAAGTCTTTAGCAAGATCGATTTTATCTTCTTCTAATAAAGATGTACCAACTTCTTTACCTAAAGCTTTTAAGAATGTATAAGCCATTCCACCACCGATTATTAAAGTGTCAACTTTATCTAAAAGATTATTGATAACATCAATCTTGTCGGAAACTTTAGCACCGCCTAAAATAGCTACGAATGGTCTTTGTGGATTTTCAAGAGCACCACCGATGAAGTCAAGTTCTTTTTGAATTAAGAATCCTGAAACACCTGGTAGATAATCTGTAATACCTGCAGTTGAAGCATGAGCTCTGTGAGCTGAACCAAATGCATCGTCAACATAGATATCAGCTAAATCTGCTAATTCTTTAGCAAAAGCTTTATCATTCTTCTTTTCTTCTGGACGATATCTTGTGTTTTCTAATAATAGAACTTCACCTGGTTGTAATTCAGCTGCAGCTTCTTTTGTTACTTCACCTACAACTTCTGTATCAGGATTAAACTTAACATCAATTCCTAAATCTTTACTTAATTCTTTAGCAACAGGAGCTAGTGAGAATTGAGTATCTTCTGGAGATTTTGGACGACCAAGGTGGCTCATTAAAATTAAGCTAGCACCATTGTCTAAGATATATTTAATAGTTGGAAGAGCTGCTTGGATACGAGTATCATCAGTAATATTTTGGTCTTTATCGAGAGGGACATTAAAGTCAGCTCTCATGATAACTTTCTTACCATTTAAATCGACGTCTTTGACTGTCTTCTTCATTATTTCTTTAATTATCCTTTAAGTAAAAAACGGGCCTTTCGGCCCTTTATTAGCCCAAAATTAAGTTTATTTCGGGTCGATTAAATTTCAGCGAAATACTTGATTGTTCTTACCATTTGTGATGTGTAAGAGTTTTCATTATCATACCAAGCACTAACCTTAACTAGAGTTTTATCTCCATCAAGTTCCTGAACTTCTGTTAGTGTAGCATCAAAGATTGAACCATAGGTACTTCCAATAATATCAGAAGAAACGATTTCGTCTGTATTATAAGCATATGATTCGTTTGCGTGTGCTGACATGTAATCATTTATTTCGTCAACTGTGACTTTCTTGTCAACAATAGCATTTAACTGAGTAATTGATCCTGTTGGAACTGGTACACGAAGTGCAGCACCGATTAATTTACCGTTTAATTCAGGAATAACTAAACCGATAGCTTTAGCAGCACCTGTTGAATTAGGAACGATATTTATAGCAGCAGCACGAGCACGACGTAAGTCACCTTTTCTATGTGGACCATCAAGAATCATTTGGTCACCAGTATAAGCATGAACTGTTGTCATGTAACCTTTTTCGATTGGTGCTAAATTATTCAAGTTGTAAGCCATTGGTGCTAGACAATTTGTAGTACAAGAAGCAGCTGATATGATCTTGTCTTCTGGTTTTAGAGTATCTTGGTTAACACCAAATACGATTGTAGGTAGGTCATTTCCTGCTGGAGCAGAAATAACAACTTTTTTAGCACCAGCATCAATATGAGCCTGAGCTTTTTCTTTAGATGCAAAGAATCCAGTACATTCTAGAACTACGTCTACATCTAATTCCTTCCATGGTAATTGAGATGGATCTGATATTTCTAAAATCTTGATCTTTTCATCACCAATAACGATTTCATTATCGGTCATTGAAACTTCGTCAGCATATTTGAACTTACCTTGTGATGAATCATATTTTAATAATTGTGCTAACATTCTTGGATCTGTTAAGTCGTTGATAGCTACAACGTCATAACCTTCTGTATCGAACATTTGACGGAAAGCTAAACGACCTATTCTTCCGAAACCATTAATTGCAACTCTAACAGACATCTAAATCTGCCTCCTTTAAAATTTTTATCTATTTTAAAACTTTCGAATCAGAGTCAAAAATTACTCCGATATTCTTTAAAACGTTTAATTAAAATAATTATAATAATTAAATTTAATCACTGCAATTAAACAACGTATGAATTAAACTGAAAAAATTTTAGAACCTATAAGTGTCAATAATTATATTAATTCCATCATTAAAACCTAATAGATCTGCTAATACCTTCTCATGGTAATGTTTAGAATTTTTAATTTCTTGAATATCAGGATGAGCATCAATCTAGAGAATTCCTAGTTCATCTCCGTATTTTTTTATTAAATATTCAAACGGAGCTTCTGAAACAGAACAATCTCCACCTATTATTATAATTTCATCTGGATTTTCATTATCTAAAATTTTATTGACCTGCTTTTTCTGATTTAGCAGTTCATCGTATCTGTCTATTCCAAATTTATTATCTTCGTCCTTATTAAAATCTTTCTAACATCTATATCAAAAATTTTATCTGTTTTGGTTGGTGGAACTATTATTGACATTAATTGAGAACCAAGAAGATAATTCTGGTTCATTCCACCTTGCCATTAGGTAAATTTAATCTAATTCTTTTTAATTTTTGATTCATTTAAATTCTTACCATAAATATAGAATTCGACTACTTCACCTTTTCGAATTTTTGGAATCTTTCTTATTAAATTCAGTTTTTTAAAATTATTTTTTTCATAAAATTGATAATCACACGTTGTGTCGGTAAATACATAGAGATGTTTTAGATTATTGTTTAAAAGAAAGCTTTCAAAATCTCCTAGTAAGGCGCTTCCAATTCCTTTCCTTTTAAAATTCTTACCAACAGCAAAGAGAATTAATTCTGCATCAAAGTCAATATTTAAGGAACTTTTTAATTCCGAATTGACTTCCTTATAAATATTGTCAAAATCTTCAAGAAGAGGATAATTTTTACTTATTTTTAAGCTAACCTCAGTTTCTTGAACCTTCTTTTTAAGGTTA
>CANQOZ010000030.1 GCA_947625585.1 uncultured Eubacteriaceae bacterium | reverse complement strand
AAATTATGTCAGGATAATTCGGTTCTTATTTTCTGCTCTTTCTAAAGTATTAGAAAAATAGGTAACAGCAGTCTACATTAGGATCTAAGTTGATTAAAGAGCCAGAGGAAATATCTCTATTAGACATCTATAAGGCAGTAGATAGCATTGAAACGCTTTTTAATTTTCATGAGAATCCAAATCCATCCTGTCCAATAGGTAAAAATATTCATGGTGTTTTAGATGATCATTTAATAGCTGCCCAGAAAGCATTAGAAGATTCTTTAGATCAAGTTACTTTAGAAGTGTTGATTAAAGAAGTTAAACAAAGGGAAGATCTTCTATAACCATTGTAATTACAGATAGTTTATGTTGTTTTATCTGTAATCAATTTAGTTACACTTATGGAGGTTTTTAAATGAAAAATTATAAAAAGGTCCATGTTGGAAGTGAACCACGTACAGAACTACATGATCAGCTTAATTTAACTGGGGCAGAAGTTTCTGTTAATAATTTACCAGCAGGTGGAGGAATTCCTTTTGTCCATGCTCACAAAGATAATGAAGAGATTTATATTATTCTAAATGGAGCTGGTACCATGATTATTGATGGTGAAAGTTTTGATTTAGAACCACTCGATTTTGTTCGTGTATCCCCTGAAGGGAAAAGACAGTTAAAAGCTTCAGATGATAAACCGCTTGAATATATTTGTATTCAAACAAAGGAAAACTCACTTGGTAACTACACTCAAGATGATGCCATTATGATTGAATAGTTTTTAAAGGAAATCCGCTAATACAGTTGAGGTTTCCTTTCTTCTTATTAGACCTTTACCAATTTCCTTTTAGTTGCAATAAAGATTGTGCCAGTTCCTCAGAAAATCTTTTAATGGTTCTTTCTTTACTGTCGGGATTTGAAATATTTGGTGTTGATTCTATATTTGAGGTTTTGTTATTATAATCATTAGGTATGGCTATCATTTATTTAATCTTTCTATTTAAATAGCTCGAAGCTATTATTTTGTTATTGATAGTTATACCTTTATTTTTTTATTTATTTGTCATTCGTTGAATTGTTTGAAAATCTCATTTTTAATTAATTTTTCTCTACTTTTCCACTTATTTCTGCTTAAAAGGGGGGTCCTGAATAGTTACTAAATGCTGCTTGGTAGTTATTTATAAATCTCGCATAAAAAGATAAAAATGCTCAAAATGCGCAGGTGCAATCGATTTCACTTGCCGCTTGTCGGGTTTTTAGATATTATGCGAGATATTTAGATAACATGAAGACAAAGGCTAAAACAATTTTATAAAATGGATTCTTGGTCAAGAAGAAAATCATAGATTGAGATTATTCTAATATCTTCATAAGATTTTCTAACTGAAGGTTGACCAGTTATAATTAACTTGTTTCCAAATTCCTTTACTTTTTTTAATGGTTTTATCTCTCTTTGAAGAGTATTTGAATTTTCAATATCTTCAGTAACCTGAATATACCAGGTTTGACCACCTTTGCGAGCTTTAAAATCAATTTCTGTTTGAGAGAATCTTTCAACATTAACTTGAAAGTCACGGCGTATTAGTTCTAGGAAAACTATATTTTCAAATTGTCTTTTCAAATTACTTTCTGGAAACATTGATAAGAAGTTATTAAGACCTGGATCAACTGCGTAGTATTTTCGAATACTTCTAAGCATCGACTTTCTCATATAATCAAGGCAGCTAACTGGATAAAAGAGGAATGCACTCGTTATTGCATCAATATAATTTTTAACAGTACGGTAGTTGTTTTCATTTTTAAGTTCATTAACAAAAGTTGAAATTGGAGTTAGCTCTCCAGAAAGATTGGACATTAAAGCCAGAACACTATTTAATTTTTTAGGTTCCATAACTGATCTCTTGTTACTGTTTAATCGAGCATAAATTAGATCCTTTAAAAATATTTGATCGTAAAATTTTTCTAAACCTTCAACTACTAAACTATCATTGAATTTATTAGAAATAAGTTCAGGGAAACTTCCAAATTTTAAGTAATGGTTGAACAGAACAGTAATATCGACATCTGTTTCGTCTAAACTCCAATTGTTTAATAATAGTTTTGAATCAAGTTTTTTAGGATAATAACCGTGAAAATTTAAAAATTCAGAAAACGAGAGAGGTAATATCTGTAATGAACTCGTTCTATCAGAGAATAAAGTGGTCGACTTTGATGACATTAAATAAGCATTTGAACCGGTAACATAAATATCAATGTCAAGTTCTGTTCTTAAATTGTTCACTAAGTTTTCCCAATTTTCTAAATTCTGAATTTCATCTAAAAACAAATATAATCTTTCATCTTCATTAAGAGCGGAAGTTTTACTCTTAATAAAATTGTAAAAACTTTCAGCATCCCAGTCATGATACTTAAATAATTCAAAATTAAGCTCTAAAATTTGGCCTTCTTTAATTCCAGCATCTTTAAGTTGTTGTTGAAAAAGTTTGAGAATGCTTGATTTACCTGCGCCTCTAACTCCGGTTAGAACTTTAACACGATCGTTATCCTTGTATTTCCATAATTTATTTAAGTAAAGCGGTCTGTTAATTAATTCACTTGTCATAATTTTTTAAAAAATTGCCATTGATGACAATAATTTTAACAAAAACAATAAAAATTGCCATTGATGGCAAAAATTGTAAGATTTTAAAAGTTTAATGAGTTAAGTTTGAAATCGAAAAAACTCAATTACGTTTGAGTCAATTTTATTATAGTCAATCGTAGTTGACTCAAACGTGATTGATTAAATAAATTTTAAGAAGTATTATCTCTAATATAGAGGTAAAACGTGTTTAAAGAACGTAAAAGAGAGCTTTCTGTATTAAATAAAGCTTATTTAAAAGATCGTTTTGAATTCTTTGTTATTTATGGGAGAAGAAGGATAGGTAAATCATCCTTAATCAAAGAATTCGTTAAAGATAAACCAAATATATTTTTTACTGCGCAAAATAATAACATAATGATAAATCTTCAGAATTTGTCGAAGGAAATTTCGAGATTTAAAAACACTAATAAAAGAGCTTTATATTCTACCTTTCAGGATGCTCTTGAAGAACTGTTTGAATTGTCTTTGTCTAAACAGTTTGTTTTAGTAATAGATGAATTTCCTTATATAGCTAAAAAGATGCCAGAGCTATCCTCTATATTACAAATACTCATCGATAAGTATCATGAAAGTTCGAAATTGTTTTTAATATTATGTGGATCTTCGATTTCATATATTGAAGAAGAGGTATTAGCTTACAAAGCTCCCCTGTTTGGTAGGCGAACTGGGCAGATGAAGTTAAGCCCACTTAGTTTTAAAGAAGTTATTCATTATTATCCGGAGTTAGATAATGAAACGAAAGCTTTAGTTTACGGCGCTTACGGTGGAACTCCGTTTTACTTAAACCAATTTGATCCAATGCTAGGATTTAAAGAAAATATTGTTTCTGCTTTTTTAGAGCCAAACACTTTGTTGTTTGATGAACCTGAAAACTTAATGCGACAGGAATTAAGGGAAACCTCAAATTATAATGCAGTTTTATCATTAGTAGCATTAGGAAATACACGAGTTAATGATATTGCAACTAAAGCTGGTCTTGGAACCAATAAGATAGCATATTATCTTAAAAATCTTATTGAGATGGATTTGATTCAAAAGGAATATCCATATTCAGAAAATAGGTCAAAATCAGCACTTTATAAGATCAAGGATAATATGTTCCGATTCTGGTATCGATTTGTTGAAACAAATAGTAACTGGATTCACCAGGATTTAGGAGAGGTAGCTTATGATGAAATAGAACCTTTATTAAGCGAATATATGGGATCCGTTTTTGAAGCTATTTGCCAAGAATATCTATGGGAGTTATTAAGAAAAGGTAAATCTCCTATCAAATTCCGATCAATTGGTAGATGGTGGGGAACCAATAAAGCTACAAAACAGCAAGAAGAGATAGACATAATAGGTGAACAAGATAAAGCAACTGCTTTATTTGCAGAATGTAAATGGACAAATAAAAAAGTTGATAGTCATGTTTTAAACAATCTTATTCGCCGTTCAAGAATTTTTAACTATCTTAATAATGGGTATTACCTTTTTTCTAAAAGTGGCTTCACTGATGAATGCATTGAGATAGCTAATCAGAATCCAAATATTCACTTAATAACCTTTGATGAAATAATGCAGGAACTTCAAAACTAACAACACTACCCATTTGAACATTTAAAAAACAGTTGAACATGGTATAATTTAAATAATTTTGATAAATTTGAACTAGAAAAGGAATTGGTTTACAAGTTAATATGAAACGCAAAACTTCTATCTTATTTTTCTTAATAAGTTTACTTTCAGCTTGTTTCTTTACATCATCTGCTTTTGCCTATGCTGGTAGCGAAATTGGATACCAGGTAAAAGATGCTGGCGGACAGTTCCAAGATATGGTTGGAAATGGTGTAGAAGCTGGTGGTACAGGAAAAATTTCCGCTATGAACGTTGACTTAGGCGATACCTTAAAAGCAAGAGGTTCAATCCAATACAGAACTTTAAATGAAAATAAAGGTTGGTTTGACTGGGTTAATGAAGGACAGCCTATTGGAGACGACTCAAACGGAATCCAGGCTGTTAGAATGAAACTAACTGGACAACTTCCTTATTATTATGATCTTTACTACAGAGTTCACGTACCAAATGTTGGTTGGTCTGGCTGGGGTAAAAACGGAACACCTGCAGGTTCAGAAGGTTTAAGCAGAAACATTTCAATTTTACAGATAATCGTAACCAATAAAGGTGTCTTGCCACCAGGAGGAACATTTGAAAATAGATTCTCCCAGGCTAAATGGACATGGCCAGTACCTGGACACTATACAATTACTTCTGGAGTTGGTCCAAGATGGGGACTTTATCATGATGGATTAGATATTACTGGTAATTCTGGAGATAGCATTGTAGCTGCAAAAGCTGGAGTTGTCAGACTTGCAGGACCAAACGGTCTATTCGGAAACTGTGTCGTTATCCAAAATGATTCTGGTGAAACTTGCTACTATGCTCACATGGTTCGTGTTGGCTGTAATGTCGGTGACCACGTCAATGCTGGACAAGTTATTGGTTTTGTTGGAACAACCGGTAACTCTAATCATGAACACTTACATTTTGAAGTTTATGATGCAGACAGTAGCTTAATGAATCCACTTCCATACCTTAGATAGGAGTTAACAATGAAAAAATTTTGTTTATTCTTAATTATCGCATTGGGACTATTCACCACAACTGCTTTTGCTCAGGATCCTGTTTTATCTGGTAGAGGTCACATCTCTGATATCGGATGGACTGATTATGGTGAAGGAACTAATCACTTAATGCTCGGAACAACTGGTCAGTCAAGAAGAATTGAAGCTTGTTCTATTAAGGTTGATTATCCTGACTTAGGATTGACTTATCAACCTCACGTCCAGGATATAGGATGGATGGACCCAGTTGCTAGTCCAGGTGAAGCTGGAACAACGGGTCAAGCTAAAAAGATTGAAGCAATGGTATTTACCTTAACTGGTGCTAATGCTCCAAACTTTGAACTATACGTTAGAGCCCATGTTGAAAATTATGGTTGGTTAGATTGGGCAACAAGTGGACAACAAACCGGAACAGCTCAACACAACTACCGTTGCGAAGCTTTTGAAATTGCTATCTATCCAAAAGGACACGGTGCTCCTGGAGATACAAGAACGCCATTTATCAATGCTTCAACAAGAGATGAATCAAGATTAGTTCAAAAAGTAAATGAATTAAGACAACAGCATGGCTTAAAATATATCAGCGGAAATCCAACACTTAAAGCAGTTGGTGATGTTCGAGTTGAAGAATTCCCTGTAACAATGAGTCATACAAGACCGAACGGGACTTCTTATGAAACTGCTGTTAAGTCAAGGTTCCCAAATTATCCATATCCTGCTGCAGGATTTGATGAAATTGCATTTGAAGGCAGACTTGATTTCCTAGATCCAGTAGAAGCTTTCAATTGTGTTATGAAATACCCTACAGAAGCAGATAAATACTTAAATCCAGACATTCGCTGGATTAGCTTCTCATCAGTTCAAAAGGGTACACTATGCTACTTTGTTCAATTACTAAGTGGTTTAGATACAATCGATTTTGATCAATATTAAACAAAAAGCTCTTGAAGGATTTCCTTCAAGAGCTTTAATCATTTATTATCATTATTTCTGTTCTTTTTAATTGAATAAATTAGCATTCCAATCAGAGCAATGACAACAATAACCGGTAGGAATAGTACCAGTGCTCTTAGGAAGTAGAAAAGAACCATCAAAATAGCACCTATAGCTACAAAGATTGACATAAATATATTTTTATTCATTGTTATTCTCCTCTGTTGGATGAAATGGAGCTTTCAAGTTAAAGTAAGTAAAAGTGCCTTGAGCGTAGCATTTACCCTGATCATCTTCAACTAATGTATCTACTACTATTATATTTTTCCCTCTTTTCAATGTTCTACCAATCCCATAGACTTTTTTTGGTTCTTTAATAGCATTAAGGAATTCCACAGACGAACTTAGGGTTGTAACTCGTGCTCCATAGGAATTAGCTGTTGCTCCTCCGGCTGAATCCATCAAGGTAAAGAGGGCCCCGCCAGCAACAACATTAATAACATTGAAATGATTTTCAGTGATGTTGAGCTCACACTTAGCGTAACCTTCTCTAATTTCAGTCGTTATGATGTTACTTAAGATGGAGTAGGAATTCCTAGCATTCCTGTGGTTGATCAATTGATTATAATTCATACTCATTTAGCTCCAACTTTATTCCTAAATTGTAAAACAGCAGATCACTCTGCATGAAAATGACTCCATCATCATTGAACAAGTCAACAGTGATGTTAATAATTCGGTTACCGTATTTTGTTGTTCTACCAACAGCAATTACTTTATCATTCATCCGAACAGGTTTAAGATAATTTACAGTACCATTTAGGGTTGTAATTCTGTAACCATAAGAAGAAGCTGCACAAACTCCTGTAAAGTCGGCCAATGTATAAAGGGCCCCACCATTAACAACACCGTTTGCATTACGATGCCTATCCGTATGAATTAGTCTAGTCTGAGCAAACCCTTCCCGGATTGAATCAATTTCTATTCCAATCTCTTTTATAAAATGATCCTGGTTTCCAAGATAGTCTTTTAATTTGTTATAGTCCATAGTGAAATCTGTTTGTTGTAAGTTTTGAATTACCTAACCTAGCTAAAATCCAATTCCTAATAAACGGCAATGCCCGATTCTGGGTTGCCGGAAAATCATAAAGCACATCGTGACGAACCTTCGGGAAGAGCATAACAGTCAAATCATCCGTTCCTGCTTTTAAATATTCACTAGCCAGTTTTCTAATTGAATTCCCGAAATTTCCTATTGGGTCATCCTTACCGGATATGAATAGGAGGGGTAGACGACTATCGGTTGCTTCAATGATATTAGGTTCATTACATTTTAAGATCAAATTGAAGAGATCACGATAACCGGCATTTGTAAAAGCAAAGTTTGATTGTTTATCGTTGCGATATTGTTCTCTCTTACCAATGTTGTTTGTTACCCAGCTTAGTGGATCCTCTTCATTTTTAAAGGATTCATTTATATTCCCAAAAAGGGTTCCATTAAACGCATTACTGACTTTTTTTGGTCCATCATCATTGATCAAGTCGTTGATGATCCTTAAATTCTCTTTATCATTAGGACCACTAATTGATGTAGCTGCAATAATTGCTCCGGAAAGATTCTTGGTAATTTCATTTTCAGCTATAAGTAAGCGCTCAATATATGAACCCATACTAACTCCTAAAAAGAAGTAGGGAATATCACCGAATTCTTCCTGAGCTTTTTGTTTTAGTGTATTAACATCATTAAAGAGGTGTCTAATACCATTTTTATAACCAAAGAATCCTTTGGTTTTAGAAGCAGTTCTACCATGGCCTAAATGGTCATTCATAACACAAACGAAGCCATTTTGAGTAAAGTAGTCTGCTGCTTCCTCATATCTTCCGGTGTGTTCCGTCATTCCATGAATGAACTGGATTACACCGATTGGTGGTATTTCAGGTATCCAATACTTAGCGTAAACTAAGTTTTCACCATTATCACTGTCGTAATAGAAATCTTTTGTTTTCATTATATATCTTGATGGGTAAATTCTCGTTTTCCGTTACTAAAATCAGCTACGATATCACCGTCACCGTTTAGAACATACTTATAAGTAGTGAGTCCATCGATTCCAACAGGTCCTCTTGCATGGATCTTACTCGTACTTATACCAACTTCTGCGCCAAAGCCAAAACGGAGTCCATCTGAGAAACGAGTCGAACAGTTATTAAAGACACAGGCACTATCGACTAAAGTTGAGAAAGTATCAATTGCTTCTTCATTCTCTGAGACAATGGAATCGGTATGATGAGATCCGTTTGTATTGATATGGTCTATTGCTTCTTCTAAACTAGGAACTACTTTAACGGATACAATGTAATCTAAATACTCTGTGGTCCAGTCGTCATCTGTAGCTTTATCAACAGGAATTATTTCACAAACCCTCTCGTCCCCTAAGATCTTAACCTTCGGTTCTTTATTAAAACGTTCATAGAGCTTTGGTAGGAATTCTTCTGCTACATCTTCATGAACTAAGATCGTTTCAGTCGCATTACAAACGGAGACATATTGTCTCTTACCATCATCACAAATTTCTAATGCTTTACTCAGATCAGCATCTTTATCAACATAGGTGTGGCAAATCCCGTCAGCATGTCCTAACACTGGAATTTTAGTATTTTCCATAATATAGGAGACGAATTCATTAGAGCCTCTAGGAATGACCAAATCTATATAGTCGTCGAGAGCAAGCATATCGTTGACTTCACCTCTTGTAGTTAGGTTCTGAATCCAGCCTTCAGGAAGTCCTGCTTCTTTGGTAGCATCACTAATTAAGTCGTCGAGTATCTTATTGGTGTTCATTGATTCACGACCACCCTTTAAGAGTACGGAGTTTCCACTCTTAATGGCAAGCGAAGCTATTTGGACAAAAGCATCCGGTCTTGATTCAAAGATGATTCCTAAAACACCAATTGGAACTGTTTTCTTTTCTAGAATTAAGCCAGGTGCCAGTTCTCGTTTAAGTTCAACGTTATCTAAAATGTCATCGATTTCGATTAAGTCTTTAATTCCTGAGATTACCGAGTCAATCTTGCTGTTGTCAAAGTGAAGCCTCTGAATTAGAGGTTCAGCAATATTTTCTTGTTCGGCAAGAGTTAAATCGATTTCATTCTCTTTAATAATTCTATCACGGTTTTTATCGAGTGCTTCAATAACGTTGTTTAAAGCATTATTTCGATCTTCTTTTGAAAGTTTATTTATCTTAACAGAAGCCTGCTTTGCTTCCATTGCTTTATTTTCTAATTGTGTATTCATTTATGGTAGGTTTGATTGTTTATTATCTTAAAAGAGCGGTAAATCTGTTCGAGTAACATGACTCTGAAGAGTTGATGGGGGAAGGTCAGTCGGGAGAAAGACAGTTTTAACTGGCACTTCTTTAAAATTTCATCCGACAGTCCAAGAGAGCCCCCAATAATAAAGTTAATAGGGGTTTGTGAAGAATTAATGAGTGATTTTATATTATCTGAGAGTTGTACGGAGTCGAGCATTTTACCGTCTGGGGTTAGAGCAATAAAATAGCCGTCACGCATTTTGGACATCAGTTTTTGACTCTCACGAGAAATAACCAGATCTTCCGTTACGGACGGCGACACTTTTTCATCTTTAACTTCAATAATTTCAAGTTTACAAAAAGGTTGTAATCGTTTTTGGAATTCCTTAATCGCTTCTCGATAGAATTTTTCTTTAATTTTACCTACACAGAGTATCCTTATTTTCATAATAGGGTAGCGTAGGTAACGACTAGGGAAACAGCGATAACAATAACAAGGATTAGAGCACCAATACGGACAGCATTACTGGTACCACCTTTTTTGCGTTCTTCTATTTTTACATTAGGATTGTTCTTCTTTTTACGTTTCTTCTTAGATTTTGACATTAACTAAGCCCCTTTTCTAGTTTTAAGCTAATCTATTATAACACGTTGCCGGAAGTTACTAACTTTAAAATACCGTAGAAAGTTAAGCAAAACTTAAAGATTCCTTGATTTTACTGTAACGTTTTAAAGTTTGCGAAAAAATAAGGTAAAACCAATGGTCCTACCTTAATTCTTATCTTCTTTTGATGAATTTTCCTGTTTTCTAAACCGTTCTTCTAAAATTGCAAGTGCCTGGGTCAGCTCTTTATTTTTTTCTTTTAAATCACTAATTGTAAGTGTGTTAGATAAAACCAAGAGCAGCAGGAAAGCAATACCTAAAAGAAACAGGAGAGAGGGTGCATAAGCTATTCCTATAATATTAGCAAAGAATATTATGATATTCGGAAAGCAGCCAAGAATAAATATACCAATTGCCCCTAATATCCACATGAGAGAGAGGTCAACGGTTAACTTTCCTTTTCTGATAGCGTTAAAGATGTAAATACCAAGTAGTAATCCTAACAGAATAAAAAAATAACGTGATTTATCCATTTTTTAATTTTTTAACTACATTTGTAATAGAAGACACCCCGATTAAAGCGAAGATCTTAGCCATGTAGAGGCCCGGTCCAATAATTCCAGGGTACATACCACCGTCTTCTGCTTCCTTCATTTTAACTGGAACTTCTACCATCTTAAAATTATTGTAATGTAAATCTAATAGAAGGTTAGCATCAAGGTAATCCTTGAAGTTTTTATCTGAACTTAAGTAAGCAATGGCATCTTTACCAAACACTTTAAGTCCAGAAGTTGGATCGGTAAGGTTCTGTTTTGTACAGACCTTGACTAGTTTTTGGAATATTCCGGTTCCAATTCTCTTTAAGAATCGGTGATTATAACCAAAGTCTTCGATAAAGCGGGAACCAATTACAATGTCTACATCGGAGTTATCAAACTTATCAACGAGTTTACGAGCTTCTGAAGCCAGATGTTGACCGTCTGAGTCAAAGAGCAGAGCAGCATCGTACTTATGTTGATTAGCATACTTAAATCCTGTTTGGATCGTTTTAAAGTAACCCATGTTAACAGGGTGCTTTAAGTAAGTGATTCCTTCTGTATTTTCTAGAATTTCTAATGTATTATCTGTAGATTTGTCGTTGATAATTAAAATATCAAGTTCGGGTAAGTGGGTTTTTATATCCTCTATTACATGAGCTATATTTTTACTTTCATTATAAGCTGGCAT
The DNA here is from genome assembly GCA_947625585.1 of uncultured Eubacteriaceae bacterium. Taxonomy (GTDB): domain Bacteria; phylum Bacillota; class Clostridia; order Eubacteriales; family Eubacteriaceae; genus CANRHG01. The sequence goes on along the minus strand of CANQOZ010000030.1, from coordinate 90 downwards.
TATAACCAACTTTTTGTTTTCCATTATGTAAATTCTCCAATAAAAAAGTTAATTTAAAATATTTTATCAAAGAATAACGGATAAAAGAGT
>CANQOZ010000029.1 GCA_947625585.1 uncultured Eubacteriaceae bacterium | reverse complement strand
GCAATGGAACAGCAGGAATTTGAACAAATTTTCCCAAATCCTGGTTGGGTTGAACATAATCCTGAAGAAATTTGGAAAACACAGATAAAAGTAGCTAAAGACGTTATAAAAAATAATAACATTAATCCAGAAGATATTGCAGCAATTGGAATAACCAATCAAAGGGAAACAACAATAGTCTGGGATCGTAAGACAGGAGAGCCTGTCTATAATGCTATTGTCTGGCAATGTAGAAGAACAGCTAATTATTCTGAAATCTTAGAAGCTAGAGAAGGACTCGATGTTTACACAAGGGAAAATACTGGATTATTACTCGATCCATACTTTTCAGCAACGAAATTAGCCTGGATCTTAGATAATGTACCTGGAGCCAGAGAAAAAGCTAATAAAGGTGAGCTTGCTTTTGGAACAGTTGATAGTTGGCTCATCTGGAAGTTAACAGGTGGTAAAGTCCATGCAACTGACTATACTAACGCTTCCAGAACAATGTTGTTTAACATTAAAACACTCGACTGGGATGAAAGAATGTTAAAGGAACTCGATATTCCAAAGTCACTTCTACCGGAAGTTCTACCTTCATCAGGTATTTTTGGAACAACTAATATCTTTGGGCCAGAAATTCCAATAAGTGGAGTTGCAGGAGATCAACAGGCTGCTCTATTTGGACAAGCATGTTTTAATCCTGGTGATGCTAAAAATACTTTTGGAACCGGAGCTTTCTTACTTATGAATACTGGTGACCAAATCGCTAAGAGTGAAAACGGACTCGTCTCAACAATAGCTTGGGGTCTAGAAAAGGGTAAAGTTACTTATGCTCTTGAAGGTTCAATTTTTGTAGCTGGTGCTGCAATTCAGTGGTTAAGAGATGAATTAAACCTCATTGAAAAGGCCTCTGAAACAGAAGCTATGGCTTTTTCTGTTAAAGATACTCACGGTTGTTTCTTTGTTCCAGCTTTTACTGGACTTGGAGCTCCCTATTGGGATCCATATGCTAGAGGAACTATTGTCGGTTTGTCTCGTGGAGTTAATAAGAATCATTTAGTTAGAGCTACACTTGAATCACTCGATTTTCAAACAAAAGACGTTATTGATGCTATGCAGAAAGACAGTGGAATTGAATTAGCTGATATTAAAGTTGATGGTGGGGCTAGCGCTAATAACTTCTTGCTACAATTTTTAGCTGATATTTTAGGAGTACCAGTACTTAGACCTGAAATTATTGAAACAACTGCTTTAGGTTCTGCTTATTTGGCTGGACTTGCTATTGGATTTTGGTCTTCACTAGAAGAAATTTCTAAGAGTTGGCAAGTGGAGAGAAAATTTAAACCAGAAATTAATAAGAGAGAACGTAAGAAATTATACGATAATTGGAAGAAAGCAGTTAAACGTTCAATGGACTGGGTTGAACTAACAGAACTTTATACCTGAAACTTTTAAATGTTCTAACTAACGAGTAGGATCTTTTTCAGAATCAACATAATAGGATTACAATTAAAAATTTGAATAAAAGTAAAAATGAATGAATGGGAAAAAGGGCAAGCTGGATACTTATATGACCCTAATAATGATGAAGAAATTATAAACAGCAGGAATCAGACAGCCGAACTTTGTTTTGAATTAAATATGACAAATCCAACTCAAACCGACAAACAAGCAGAAATTATCAAAAAGATTATTAAAAACATTAAAGGAAATTTTGAAATAGTCACTCCGTTTTATTGTGATTATGGATTTAATATTACTTTAGGAAATAACTTCTATTCAAACCATAATCTTTGTATTTTAGACGGAGCTCCTGTTACCTTTGGAGATAATGTTTTTATTGCACCTAATTGTATTTTTTCAACAGCTGGCCATCCTATTGATACGGAACAGAGAAATCAAGGATTAGAGATAGCTTTGCCAATTACAGTTGGAGACAATGTTTGGTTTGGTGCTAATGTTGCTGTTCTTCCCGGTATTACTATTGGTAGTAATGTAGTTATTGGTGCTGGGAGTGTAGTAAATAAAGATATTCCAGATAATGTTGTTGCAGCAGGAAATCCATGCAAAGTTATTAGAAACATAACCGAAGAAGATAAAAATAAATATCCTATTTTTAAGGAATAATTCAAATTTTTAAGTAACTTCAGATTCATAATTTGAAGTTACTTTTCTTTAATTTGCGTTCGAAATGTTAACGTTTACACTCAAAACGTTTTTATTTCCCGGAAATTTCCCAAGTGATTTATAGAGATCTTTTTAATAAACAGTTTCTATTTTTAATTGAAATAAAAGGAAGAAATCTCTTATAATTGAGATTCCTTCCTTTTATTACGTTAATATTATTCAAATCTCTTTAATGTAAAATAATATCACTTATAGTCTGAACTTGAGCCCCAGCTGGAATACTTTCAGTTATAAAGCAGCTACCACCAATAATAGCTCCCTTTCCAATTACTGTCTCTCCACCTAAAATAGTAGCATTCGCATAGATGGTTACATCTTCTTCAATTGTTGGATGACGTTTTACTCCATTAAGTGATTGGCCACCTTTAGTAGATAAAGCTCCTAAAGTAACTCCTTGGTAGAGTTTTACATGGTCTGCGATTTCACAAGTTTCGCCAATAACAACCCCGGTGGCATGGTCTATAAAGAAATAGTTACCAATTCTTGCACCAGGATTAATATCTACACCTGTTAAACTGTGAGCATATTCCGACATCATTCTTGGAATAACAGGAACATCTCGAATATAAAGTTCATGAGCGAGACGGTATACGGTAATAGCTAACATTCCAGGATAGCTTAAGATAATCTCGTCTTTACTTTTTGCTGCTGGATCACCATCGTAAAATGCTTCTACATCCATTAATAATTCATCCTGAATTCTAGGTAGCTCATGCATAAATTCAACACTTATTTGAGCAGCTTTATCTGCAATTTCTTGTGTTACACTAAAATTGTTAAACTTTTCATTTCTCATTAAAGCTATACCGATTTGTTTATGAAGCTTTTGTTCAACTTTTAATAATAAGTCACCAAGATAATAATCTATAGTGCAATTCGTTAAATACCGGTCTCCATGTTGAACTGGAAATAAAATCGTTCTAAGTTCGTTAACAATTTCAATGATAACTCTTCTATTTGGAACAAAAGGTGAGGATAAATCTGTTTTAAAAGAAGTATCTTTTACAATTCTTTTGGTTAACTGGTTTGTTAATGTTCGAATATCTTTTACAAATTCTCTACTCATTAAAGTGCCTCTATTTTAATTAAGTATTATCTTTAAATAAATTTTGAACAAAATGTTCTTCTATGAATTGGTGTTAATCCAAATTTTTTAATTGCTTCTATATGTTCTTTTGTACCATAACCTTTATTGCTTTTAAAGTTATATTCCGGATACTTCTTATCCATTTCAATCATATATTTATCACGTCTTACTTTAGCAATAATACTAGCTGCTCCAATTGAATAAGAAATACTATCCCCCTGAACTAAGGATATTTCCTCTATATTAGTATTTAGACTTAAGGCATCTATTAAAAGAACATCGGGTTTTTGATTAAGTCTAGCAACTGCCGAAACCATTGCTTTTTTAGTGGCATTCAAAATATTGTATTTGTCAATATTTTCAGGACTAATTGAACCATAGGCAAAACATACAGCTTCTTTTTTAATTAATTCGGCTAATCGTTCCCTCTCCGATTCACGGACTTTCTTAGAATCATCTATTCCAATAATAAAGGACTCCTTTGGTAAAATAACAGCTGCAGTTACAACTGGTCCAGCTAATGGTCCCCTTCCAACTTCATCAATACCACATATGTATTTATAACCAAGATTATATAAATCTCTCTCGACTTTTAATTTTTGTTCAGTTTTTTTAACTCGTTCAAGCTCTTTTTGCTGCTTTCTCCTAATTGACTTTAGATAATTTTGAACGCCAACTCTTGGATCTTGCTCCAGCAATGAAAAAAAGGCATCTCCCTGATCTGGAAATGCCTTAATTTTTTTTATGGTCATTTTTTTTAATTCTTCTAACGTTATCATAATTGGTTAATTGTAATCCGACCAAGCTTACCATTTCGAAAATCATTTAAGATCATTTCACTCGTTCTTAAATAATCGTATTCTCCACCTTTTCTTAGTAAGTGTCTAGCTTCTGCGATTTGGTCAAATGCAACCCAAGCAGGTTGGTCAGGATCAACTTCTATTCCATACGTTTCTTCCAGATTTTGAGGATAATTCTCTAATAAGAATTTTACCAAATCTCCAGCTATATTCTCTTTGTCATAGATTTTATCATTAATTGAACCTATCCAAGCAAGATGGTTGGCTGCTTCCTGGTCTTCAAACTTTGGCCATAAGATTCCTGGGGTGTCCAATAAGATCAAACCGTCATCCGTTGTTAACCATTGTTGACCTTTTGTAACTCCAGGCTTGTTTCCTATTTGTGTCTTCCTCTTTTTTAAAATAGAGTTAATGACCGTGCTCTTACCAACATTTGGAATTCCAACAACTAAACATCTTAATTCATTCCTATCCTTAGTCGTTGAATTTTTTATTGAATTAACTAATTTATTTCTCTGTGTTTGATCCGTTGCATTATAAGTTAAAACTGCGGTAACACCGTCTTCTTGCTTTAACTTATTAATCCATTTATTCGTCTCATCCGGATCAGCTAAATCGGCTTTATTTAAAATAATGATATGGTCTTTATTTCTGGTATATTTTTTAATATCAGGATTTCTACTAGCATAATTAACCCTGGCATCCAATACTTCTATAACTACATCAATGAGCTTTAACTTATCACGAATCTCACGATCCGCCTTCTTCATATGACCGGGATACCACTGGATTACTTTGTCGTTGTTCATGAAGCTTCCCCTGGATCATAACCACTACTTTCGACAATACCAAACTTCGTAAATGGCCAGAACCTAAAGAATACTTTTCCTATTATTTGACCCCTGTTTACAAATCCTAAGTCAGTAAAACGACTATCTGAACTGTGGGCTCTGTTATCTCCCATAACAAAGTACTTCCCTGCAGGAACAGTTACTTCTGGAAAATCAGGATAAGATTCCTGATTGATATAATCTTCTTGAAGTGGTTGACCGTTTCTATAGACAACATTATCTTTTATACTAATTGTATCTCCACCTTTAGCAATTATTCTCTTAACGTATTCCGTACTCGCATCGTAATGAAGAGTAATAATATCTCCATAATCGGGTTCATTGAACCGGTAGCCGATTTCGTTAACGATAACTCGATCTCCGTCTGTAAGAGTTGGATACATGGAAGAACCATCTACATAAACAAAATCAATAATAAAGAACTTTAAAATAAAAGCTATTATTACTGCTAGGATTATAGATTGTATCCATTCTTTAATCTCGTTTGATCGAGAATTTTCCTGTTTATTTTTTGATCTTGTTCTTACCATAACCGTTTTATTCTAGTTTTTTTAGTTATTATAATTGGTTTTAATTAAAACTAATTAAAAAGAGGGGAAGTTTCCCCTCTTAATCGATTACTTTTTTTCTTTAACTCTAGCAGCTTTACCAACACGATCACGAAGATAATATAGTTTAGCCCTTCTGACTTTACCACGACGAACAACTTGAATATTACCAATTTTTGGTGAGTGTAATGGGAAAGTTCTTTCGACACCAATACCAGATGATATTTTTCTAACTGTAAACGTTTTTCTTAAACCAGTTCCTTGAATTTTAATAACTGTACCTTCAAAAACCTGGATACGTTCACGAGTTCCTTCTATAACTTTAACGTCGACACGAACTGTGTCTCCAACATGAAATTCAGGAATTTCCTTTTTCATGCTTTTTTCTTCAAGTTTTTTTATTTTCTCATTCATTTTCAATTTCTCCTTCTTTATACTTACGATATAAATCCGGTCTTTTTAATTTTGTCCTTTTAATTGACTCTTTAACTTTCCAGTCTTTAATCCGCTTATGATCACCTGAAAGTAATATTTCTGGCACTTCCATACCTTCAAAATTCTGTGGTCTTGTAAATTGTGGATACTCCAACAATCCTTCATTAAAAGATTCATCTTCCGAACTCTCATTATTACCAAGAATACCTGGCTTTAAACGGATGATTGAATCAAAGAAGCTTAGTGCTGGAAGCTCTCCTCCTGTTAATACAAAATCTCCTAATGAGACTTCTTTAGTAACAAAAGTATCAATTATTCTCTGGTCTATTCCTTCATAATGACCACAAATGAAGATAATATCTTTATTATTTTCAGCAAAATTTTTAGCAGTAACCTGATTAAACGGCTCTCCTGCTGGACTTGGATAGATTACTTCCATTTTTTCCCAACCAGGAATACTTCTTATCGAATCAGCAAGTGGTTGCGGAGTCATTAACATACCAGGGCCTCCACTAAATGGATAATCATCTACCCGTTTGTGTTTATCTTTACTAAAATCCCTTATATTAATAACTTCAGCTTCAACTTTTCCAGAATCGATAGCTCTTTTAATAATTCCATGGTCTAGGTAGGAATTAATGACTTCTGGAAAGAGTGTAAGGAAATAAAACTTCAAAGTTCAAAAAACTCCTCAGGAAAATCGGCATAGATTTTAGATTCATCAACAATTTCAAAATATTCATGAAGAGCAGGAACAAGAACTGTCTTATTATCTCCAATTTTTATTTCAAAATTATCTACTACACCTGTTTGTTTTACATCAACTAGTGTTCCGATTAATTCTTCATCAGGACTTACAACTTTTGCTCCGATTAAATCAACGATATAGAATTCATTCTCTTCAAGTTGGCTAGCCTGATCCCTAGTAACAAAAACAAACTCATCTTTTAATTTATTCGCAGTGGTCCTTTTTGTTACTCTTTCAAGGGTAATAAACACTTTATCAGCATGAACTCTACAATTTAAAATCCTGAGAGTTTTACCTTTAACTGTCAAATCATTGAAATTTTCAAAATCATATGGAGTCTCAGTAAAAGGTCTAATTTTTAATTCACCATTAACACCATGAGATCCTATGACCTGTCCAACTTCAATAAAATCCTTATTTTTCATTAAAAACTAAATGATTTTTAAATCAACATAAGTATTATCTAAAATACTTTTAGCTTTTAATACGGTTCGAATAGCTTTAGCAATTTTACCTTGCCGACCGATTATTTTACCCATATCTTCTTCTGCTACAGATAATTCAATAAAGATTTCTCCATTATCATCTGTTTCAGTGATAGAGATTTCATCAGGATTGTCTACAAGGTTTTCAGCTATTAATCTAACCAAATCTTCCATTCGTATTATTCTCCCTCAGTCTGAAGTTCTTCAACTTCATTTTCTAAATCATAGGAAGCTTCTTCTGGTTCTGTTGCAATTGTTCCGTCGTTGATATCTTCTTGAGCTACATTAGCTTCTTCAGCGGCTTCGTCAACTTGATTAGCTTGTGCTTCTCTTTGGAATTTGATAATTTTTCCAACAGTATCAGTTGGTTTAGCACCATTACCAATCCAATAGTCAACTCTATTAAGATCTAAACGAACATCTGGTGGATCCATTAAAGGATTATAGTATCCGATTTCTTCAATGTTTCTACCATCTCTTGGAGAACGTGAATCTGCAACAACTATTCTATAAAATGGTCTTTTTTTACGACCCATCCTTTTTAATCTAATTTTTACCATATTCTCTCCTTATCCTATATTAAAAGGTAATCTGAATCTTCTTTTTCTTCTTTGTTTACCTGGGGTACCAGTTAACTGTTTGACCATTTTTTTAGTTTGGTCAAAACCCTTTAAGAGTTTATTAACATCGCTTACTTGAACGCCGCTTCCAGCAGCGATACGTTTACGTCTAGAGCTATTAATAATATTTGGTTTTAATCTTTCTTCTTCAGTCATAGATGAAATTATTGCAATTTGTCTTGATGCTTGTTTTTCGGCAGCTTTGGAATCAAAGTTTTTAATTTTATTACTACCTGTAAGCATTTCTAACAAACCACCAATATCTCCCATTCCCTGAATCTGTTCTATTTGATCTCTAAAATCATTTAGATCAAATTCTTGAGCTCTTAACTTTTCTTCGAGCTCCTGAGCTTTTTCCATATCGAACATGTCTTGAGCTTTGTCTATAAAAGATAAAACATCACTCATTCCAAGGATACGGTTTGCCATTCTGTCTGGATGGAAGACTTCGATATCGGTTAATTTTTCACCTGTTCCAATAAACTTAATAGGTTGACCAGTTGTATAAGCAATAGATAAAGCAGCTCCACCTCTGGTATCACCGTCAAGTTTGGTTAAAATAACTCCGGATAATCCAAGTCTGTCGTTAAATTCATTAGCTACATTGACGGATTCCTGACCGGTCATACCATCAACGGTCAATAAGATTTCTGATGGTTTAACCAATCCTGAAATATCTTCTAACTCAGTCATTAAATTATCGTCAATATGGAGACGACCAGCAGTATCAATAATAACTAAGTCATTCCCATTCTTTTTAGCTTCAGCAACAGCTTGACGGGCTATAACTCTTGGGTTCATTTTCTGTTCAAACGAGTAAACAGGAATATTAAGCTCACGACCTAAAACTTTCAATTGTTCAACAGCAGCAGGTCTTTGAACGTCACAAGCTACTAATAAAGGGTTTAGCTTTTTTTCTTTTCTAAGAAGATTTGCTAACTTAGCAGCTGTTGTCGTTTTACCAGCACCTTGTAGTCCAACCATCATAAAGATATTGGGTTCGTCTTTTTTGATTTCAAGTTCGTGTGCTTCCCCACCAAGTAATTTGATTAATTCTTCATTAACTATCTTGATGTATTGTTGAGCAGGTGTTAATGACTTCATTACTTCTTCACCATTAGCACGTTCTGCAACAATTTTGGTAAACTCTTTAACAACTTTAAAGTTAACATCCGCTTCTAGCAGAGCTAATTTTATTTCCCTGTTAGCTGCCTTAATATCAGCTTCTGTTAATTTCCCCTTCTTTTTTAATCCAGAAAAAACATTCTGGAATTTTTCATTTAAACCTTCAAAAAGCATCTTTAACCTCTAATTGGCTATTTTTTCTAATTCTTGAATACTTTCTTTTAGAATTTTTTTGGATTCTTCGTTTAACTTGTCCGATTTAAGAACTCTTTTAATTTTTCCATTTATAGAGTTTAAGCGGTCTCTTCGTTTAATTTCATTCGATACTAAACCAAGGGTCTTCTCGTAATTTTTTAAAGCTTGATTGGACCTTTTTATAATGTCATAAACTCCTTGTCTGGATAATTTTAGTCTATCCGCTATTTCAGCTAGACTAAGATCCTCGTCGTAATACAAGTCCAAAACTTCTTGTTGGTGTTTGGTTAACAGTTCACCATAAAAATCATAAAATAGTCTGTTTTGAATTATCTTATCCATAGTATTCCGTAAAGTATTTTTACTTTACAACTTTATGTATTTTAGAAAATGGTACTAAAATAGTCAAGAAATTTATTAAAGAATTATTAATTTTTTTGAAAATTTTCAACTGTAGAAATAATTTCGAGTTTTGCGTAGTTTTTATTCTAAGACTTTTTATGTAAACGTTTAATATCGATGGACAAATAAATATCAGCTAGTTACCTAACTGAAAGTTTGAGAACTAGCTGATTAATACTTCGAAAATTATTTATTCATTAACACCAGCGATGACATCAACAAAATCACGTGGCTTAAATTCAATTAAGTCGTCTTCTTTTTCACCTACCCCAATATATTCAATTGGGATCTTGAGTTCATTTAAAATAGCAAAGGCAATTCCACCTTTAGAGGTTCCATCCATCTTAGTCATAGCAATACCATCAAGATGAATGGCATCATTAAAGATTTTTGCTTGAGTTAAAGCATTTTGACCTGTAGTTGCATCAACAACTAATAGATTATGCTTTGAAAAATCAGTACCTTCACGTTCAACAATTCGACCTATCTTATCAAGTTCATTCATTAAGTTAACTTTATTATGAAGCCTACCTGCTGTATCAATTATTAAGACTTCAGTTCCACGACTCTTAGCAGAATTTATAGCATCATAAATAACGGATCCAGGATCAGCACCTTCTCTACCTTTGATAATAGGAACATTAACTCTATCAGCCCAGGTTTCGAGTTGTTCAGTAGCAGCTGCCCTAAAAGTATCTCCTGCCACAATCATTGTCTTAATCCCTAAATCCTGATATTTTTTAGCCAATTTTGCAATCGTTGTTGTTTTACCTACTCCATTAACACCAACAACAACAATAATAACTGGAATATGTAATAAAGAATCCGGAATATCAACGAGTTCATATAAGATTGAATAGAGTGTATCTTGAACTTTATTCTTATCAATAATTCCTCTATCTTTAATTCGACGTTGTAATTCTTCTGAAATCATAGTAGAAGTTTCAACGCCTAAATCAGCTAAGATTAGCGTTTCTTCTAATTCTTCAAAAAAATCGTCATCAAGTTCTGAATAATAGATTAGATTATCTATTTTTTCATTAAAACTTGAAGCGGTTTTGGCTAAACCATTTTTTAATTTTGTAAATAATGAATCTGCCATTTTATTCTCCAATATAATCAGACAGTTTTATCGAAACTAACCTAGAAATTCCATCCTCCGCCATTGAGACTCCGTGGATATTGTTGCACTCACTTAAAGTGCTTTTTCTATGAGTTATGATAATAAACTGGTTTTGTTCTTGAATCTTTTTTAAATATCGAGTGAAACGGTTAATATTTGATTCGTCTAATGCAGCATCTATTTCATCAATTATTATAAATGGTGCAGGATTTAATTCCAGGAATGCAAATAGAAGTGCAATACTCGTCATTGCTTTCTCGCCACCTGATAATAGATTGATGTGTTTGGTTTTCTTTCCTGGTGGTTGAGCATAAAGTTCAATACCACTTTCTAAAACATTATCCCGATCAGTTAAATTAAGGTTTGCTTTTCCACCTTCAAATAGAGTTTGGAAGGACTTATTGAAATACTCATTTAATAGTTCAAATTTTTCATTAAATTGGTCACTCATATTTTTATTTAAACTATCAACCGTATTTTCAATATCAGCTTTTGCATCGACTAAATCTTCATAATTTTCTTTTAATTCAGTATAGCGCTCCTTTAATTCATGATAATCATCAATAGCATTGGGATTAATATTTCCTAATTTTTTAAGTCTTTGTTTATATTCATAAATCTCAGAATCATCCAAATCCTGCCGATTGGCTTTAATTGTTTCTATATTTTCTTTTACAGAATTAAAATTTTCATTATACTGATCAAAGATTTTTGTCTCTAAATTCTTTTCTTCAAGATTAATCCGTTCAATTCTACCTTCTATTTTAGATTTAGCTTCAACTTCCTGGATTCGAGTATGATTTAAATTCTTAATATATTCTTCTAAATCAAACTGAGCACTTTCAAGATTCTTTTGATTTTCTTTAAAGTCTTCTAAATTCTGTTCTTTTTGTTCAAGTTCCTTTTTTAGAGTAATATTTATCTCTCTAAGTTTATTAGATCTAAGCTGGTTTTCTTCTAATACAAATAATAAATGCTTCTTTTCATTTAACTTGCTATCATGATGGAAAGTATCCTCATTAACGGTGTGGTTTAGTTCACGAACTTTTTCACCATAACGAGTAAGTTGATTTTTTAAATTATTTTTTTCAATCGTTAACTCAGTCAGTTGAGATTTTAATACAGTTAATTCTTGATCTAATTTTGTTAA
>CANQOZ010000028.1 GCA_947625585.1 uncultured Eubacteriaceae bacterium | reverse complement strand
TAAATTTAAAACTCTTTTGTTTTGAAATTGGTTTACCCGATTTTGACGATTCCCCCCCTACAGTAGCTCCAACTTCGGATTCCGTGTTTTTAGTGTTATTATCATTAGTAGTTTCTTCTTCAGAACTTTTTGATTCTATCGAATCTTCATCGATTTGTTCTTTTACAGGTTCTTCTACATGATCATCAAATTTTAATTCACTATCTACAGGCTGAGATTGATTATTTTTATATTCAGATCCATCTTTTTGTGGAATAGAATCTGTTAATAATTCAGCTTCAACTCCTTCAGCTGGCTCCTCAGTATTAATCGAAGTATCTTCAGCAATTGCTTCATCGTCCTTCTCAGTTTTTCCCGGTTCGTTGTAATCTTTTAAAAATTCACTACTATTTATTAGTTCATCAATTTCATTTAAATCTTGAGTTGTAAAACGGTCTTCAGGATCAAACTGGTCTTTCGGTATTATTACTTCTCCATCTAACTTCTCTTCTAAGTCAAGATCATTTTTATCTTTATCACTCATTCCGCAACTCCTTTCAATTGAGATTCCAATTGAATTAAATCTTCCGAAATCGGTGCTTCCAAAACAATTTTACCTTTCTTTGGAAGTGTTAATTCTAATCGTCGTGCATGTAAAGCCTGACGGTTAAATTCTATCTTTGAATCAGGATTATAGAGCGGATCTCCAATTAATGGAAGTCCCATTGACTCTAAATGAACTCTTATTTGGTGAGTTCTTCCTGTTAATAATTTACATTCTAATTTTGAATTATTTCCGAGTTTTTCAACTAACTTAACATCTGTTTGAGATTTTTTACCTCGTTCATCAACAATTCTTTTAATTGACTCTTGTTCTGGCCTATATATAGGTTTATCTATTAAGAATTCTTCCTCTTCAGGAATTCCTTCTGCAAAAGCAGTATATGTTTTTTGAACTTCATCAGTATTCATTCTTGATTGAATATAATGATGAACAAACTTATTTTTTGCTACAACAATTAAACCTGTTGTATCTCTATCTAATCTATTTACAAAACGCACCTTGACCTTTTGATTTGTTTTATCAAAGTAATTAGCGATATAATTACCCAAGGTGTTTTCCTGATAATCCTGAGTAGGATGAGTTACTAACATTGTCGGTTTATTAACGACGAGTATTTCTGAATCTTCATAAATAATGTCAATATCTCCTTCTACTGGTTTAATGTTTAATTTTTCATTTGGTAGAAAAACATCAATTACATCTCCAGCAGAGGCCTCTTCTATAAAAAAGACTTCTTCTCCATTTTTCAAAAGTTTTCCATACTTCTTTATAGTAGAAATTAATCGACTTGAAAAACCTCGATTTATTAGTATATCACGTATTTTCTTGTTATCAATTTTTTTGTCTACAATTAATTGATAATGGTTAGTTTCATGGGTATCTTCAAACATATGTAAAGATATTTTATAACTTAAATTTTATCTGGAACACATACTGTGTAAAAAAATTGTAAAAATATGAATATTTAAATAAGGAAAGAATATGAGTGATCAAATTTATCAATCAAACTATACACCAGAATTTCAACTAGAGGTTTTTGGATTAAATCCTAAAACTGCTATGGAACCCGTTTTAGATGTTAGTTGTGGACAGGATCCACAATTAATACATTACTTAAGAATGGAAGGTTTAAATGCTTACGGAGCCGATTTTGATGCCCCAGAAGATATCAGTTACATAAAGAGAGCAAGCTGGACTAATTCAAATTTTGGACACAACAAATGGGGAACGATTTTATCTAATATTGATGTTGCAAATACAATTAACCAAGCAATCAAAGACGGCGACGAAGCTTTAAAGGGATTATCCCTAGCCTATTTTAATCTACTTGGTTGTTTAAAACTTCACGGTAAATTCATTTATGCTCCGCCAATACCAGTTCTAGAGGAGCAAATACCAAAAGAGATCTTCCGAGTGGTTCATGAACCTATAACGGAAGATCTCGATCGAACGGTGGTAACGAAGATTGCTGAGCTTGACTAATCCTTTTATATTTACGCTCATCAGTTAGAAAAACATTTGAAAATGTTTCATAATACGGCGCTAAATGAAAAGATAATTGAACCACCACTATTAATGGAAACATTAAAAAGATGACAATCAATGGAATTTTTAAAATTGTATCCATGCCTGAGTTTAAAATATAAAGACAAATTACAGGACAAGGAATAATAAAAACAACTAAAATTAATTGTCTAAGAGCAAAACTACTGAATCGAACTTTTCCACCATTATTATTTCGGTAGGAATAGTCAAATAGCATTCCGCCTAACGTTTTCCCTTCAGCAAACCAGGTACCTACAATAAAGTATAAAATTCCAAAAATTACTAAATAAATATATTGATTAAAATAATTATCTTGAACAATAAATGAGCCAAAAATAACTGATGCTAATCTAATAATTATACTCAAAATAATAACGTCAACTATAAAGGTATAGATTCTCCCCTTTATTGGAGGTGAATATATAGAACTTCTAATATTATAGTTTGACTTAAATGCTTTCGGAGCTAAAATCCATCCTACAATTGCTCCACTTGTATTTAGAATTAAGTCATCTAGTTGAAATAATCTATAAGGATTCGGATAGATTCCGAACAAAGCAGATCGTTGAATTAGTTCAAAAGATAAGCTCAATAAAAAAGCTAACACAATTGTTTTTAATAAAGAGTTATTAAAGAGTCTTTTTTGATAGATGCCAAATGGGACTAACATTAAAAAATTAAAGAATGGCATATAAAACCAAGGACTCTGAATAGCCTCAACCCAAGTTAATGGATTTAAAGTTGCATTAGTATTTTTAATAAAGTCAGATACGAATCCAAACGGGGTAAAATCAGTAAAGGGTCCCGTTAGTTGGGCAACTTCTTCATAACTAGGTAAAGGTAATATCGTTAAGCAATAACAACAAATTATGTAAAGTATAAACGTTACTGTTGATACACTTTTCAAAAACTGTATATTTTTATATTTCTTATATTGGTAATAGAAGTATGGTATTGCAAACAGTGCAAGAACAACTGGAAATAAATAAACAGCTTGTTCTATAGAATCTAAATAATCAAACATCACCCACCAAAACTCTCTATTTCAATAAAACTTAATTTCAGAAAGGATAACCTCAATGATTGAGAAGGCCTATATTGTACCACATCCACCTTTAATTGTACCTGAAATTGGTAAAGGTGAAGAAAAGACAATTCAGGATACAATTGACAATTATAAAAAGTATGCCAAAGAAATAGTTGAACTTAATCCTGATACGATTATTATAACGACTCCTCATAGTGTAATGTATAGAGATTATTTTCATATTTCACCAGGAGATACAGCTTATGGTAATTTTCAAAACTTTTATGCTCCACAAGTTGGTGCTAAAGTAAATTATGATGAAGAATTAAGAGATGAAATAATTAAAAATGCTAATTCCCATGGAATTCCAGCTGGAACTCTTGGGGAAATGGATCCAAATTTAGATCATGCCACATTAATTCCACTCTATTTTATTCAACAAGAAAATCCTGACTTTTTAAAAGATAAAAAAATAATTAGAATTGGTTTATCAGGTTTACCTCTAGAAGAACACTTTAAATTAGGAAAAGATATTAGTAAAGCAATTGATAATTTAGATGAAGATGTTGTTTTTATAGCTAGTGGGGACTTATCTCATGTATTAAAAGCAGATGGTCCTTATGGTTACAAAAAAGAGGGACCTGAATTTGATAAGATGTTTGCAGAAACTGTTAAAAACGGTGATTTAGAAGAATTTAAAAATTATGACGAAAATTTCTGTAACAAAGCTTCCGAATGTGGACTAAGATCTTTTGTTATTCTAGCTGGTGCTTTAGACGACTACGATTATTCAACAAGCTTAGATTCATATGAAGGTCCATTTGGAGTAGGTTATGGATGTGCAGAAATAAATATAGAAGGAAAAGATAATGAGTAAAGATCCATATATTGAATTAGCTAAACAAGTAATTAATGGCTATACGAAAACTGGAAAAGTGCCAAAGGATCTAGAAATTAATGAAGAATTATTAAATGAAAAAGCTGGTACTTTTGTTTCATTACATAAAAATGGACAATTAAGAGGTTGTATTGGAACATTCTTACCTACTCAGGATAATGTTGCTGAAGAAATCATTCAAAATGCTGTTAGTAGTTGTTCAAAAGATCCTAGGTTTAATCCTGTAAAAGATTATGAATTAGATGATCTAGACTATTCAGTAGACGTACTTTCAGAACCGGAATTAATTCACTCGTTAGATGAATTAGATCCTAAAAAATATGGAGTTATTGTAAGCTCTGGTTTTAAACGTGGACTATTATTACCAGATTTAGACGGCGTTGATACAGTAGAAGACCAAATTAATATAGCAGCTCAGAAAGCTGGCCTAGGTTATGGAGATACAATTAATGAAATAATGCGTTTTGAGGTAGAAAGGCATGAAGAGTGAAGCAGTAACATGTCAAGTTTGTCCACATAATTGTACTTTAAGTGAAGGACAAATAGGTCGATGCCGGGGCAGACAAAATATAAATGGAGAGATTAAAGGAACCAATTATGGAGTAATCTCATCTATTGCTCTTGATCCTATTGAAAAAAAGCCCTTGTATAATTTTTATCCAGGTAGTCAAATTTTATCAGTTGGAGGTTATGGTTGTAACTTCAACTGTCCTTTTTGTCAAAATCATTCAATATCAATGACTAATGGAATTGGCTTACCTCATTATGAGTTAACACCTGAAGAATTAGTAGATTTAGCTAGTCAATATCAAAATCAGGGAAATATTGGAATTGCTTTTACTTATAATGAACCTCTTATTAATTATGAATTTATAATCGATACGTTTAAACTTGCTAAAAATAGAGGATTAAAAACCGTTGTTGTTTCTAATGGTGGAGTTAATCCTGATATTTTTAAAGAAGTTGCAAAGGTTACAGATGCTTTTAATATCGATTTTAAAGGTATAGATCTTTATGACAATATTGGTGGAGATCTTGAAACTGTTAAGAAGAATATCAAGATTGCAAAAGATAATGGCTCTCATGTAGAAGTGACTACTTTAGTAATTCCTGGTGTTAATGATTCAATAGAAGAAATTAGTGAAATTGCTTCTTATATTGGGAGTATTGATAGATCTATTCCGCTACATCTATCACGATTTTTCCCAAATTATAAAATGCAATCAACACCTCCAACACCTGTTAATACATTGGTCAACTTAAAAAAAGAAGCTGAAAAATACTTAGATAATGTCTATTTAGGAAATGTCTAATGCAGGAATTTATCATTAATACTAATTCTAGTGGTCAAAGGTTGGATAGATATATAAAAAAATTACTTCCTGAAATTCCAACAAACTTGATTAGTAAAAGTATTCGAAAGAAAAATATTACTGTTAATAATAAAAAACAAAAGAATAATTACATTTTAAATAATCAGGATATAATTCAGATCTTTTTTTCTGATGACACTTTAGATAAATTCAAAGGTAAAGAATTAGATAAAAAATTAAAAGTTCCTAATAGACTCCTAAATTTAATTGAAAACCCTATTTATGAAGATGAAGACTTTATAGCTTTAAATAAACCTGAAAACTTATTATCACAACCTGATAAATCAGGAGATATTTCAGTTTCAGATCTTATCAATATAACAGGATTAAAGGATGAGACCTTCTCCCCTGCTCCCTTAAATCGATTAGATAGAAATACAACAGGAATAATTATTATTCCAAAAAACTATAAAATCCAAAAGGAAGCTTCTGAATTAATTAGGAATAGAAACTCTAAAAAGGAATATTTAACTTTAGTAAAAGGTGAAATAACAGAACCAAAAAGACTTGAAAATAGTTTTTCCAAAGATAACAAATCTAATTTAGTAACTCTTTCTGATGGAAATGACCTTATATTAGATTATAAACCACTTTATACTAAAAATGGATTAACTCTTCTATTAGTAGACTTAATAACTGGTAAAAGTCACCAAATTCGGGCTCAACTTGCAAAAGCAGGCTATCCTATTATTGGCGATATAAAGTATGGGGATAAAGGTAAGAATAAAGAATTTGAGAGAAAATACAATTTATCAAATCAATTGCTTCATGCTTTTAGTTATAAATTAGGTTCTCCTCCTATACTTGAAGTGACAGCAAATTTACCAGATAAATTTCAAAAAATATTAAAAGAAGAATTAGGTTTAAGAGATGGGTTTTTGGAAGAAGCAACACACCTTAAGAGGTAACTTCTTAGAAGAATGTCTTAATGAAAGTAACCGAATTTATCAGGAGAAAGGATTAGCGGTAGTTCAAAAAATTCCAACACCAATAACTCCTGTTAAACTAGGAAAAGATAAGGGTGTTATAACATTAGCTTATTTTGATCAACAATCTACAGTCGATTATATTGGTAATGTTCAAGGAATCCCTGTTTGTTTTGATGCAAAAGAAACAAAATTGGATTATCTTCCTTTAACTAATGTAAAAGAACATCAAATTAAATTTATGCAAGACTTTTCGGAACAAGATGGTTTAGCTTTTTTAATTATTAGCTTCTTGAAATATGAAAAAATATTTTTATTTCCATTTGAAGACTTATTAAAGTATTGGGAAGGTGCTAAAAATGGAGCCAGAAAATCTATTCCATATGAAGCATGTAAACAAGAATATGAGATCAAAAGGAATGGAAATATCTTAATTCATTATCTTGAAGCTATTCAAGCATACTTAAATAACAAGTGAGGAAAAAATGGAAAAAATTCCAAGTTTTACAATAGATCATAATAAATTAAAACGGGGTATTTATGTCTCTCGTAAAGATAATGTTGGAGACTATGTTATTACAACTTTTGATATTAGAATGAAAGAGCCAAATAGAGAACCGGTTATGAATACAGCTGAACTTCATACAATAGAACATCTCGGTGCTACTTTTTTAAGAAATCATCCAAAGTGGAAAGATGAAATAATTTACTTTGGACCAATGGGTTGTAGAACAGGTAACTATCTCGTTATGAAGGGTGATCTCAAATCTGAAGATATTGTTGATTTAATTATAGAAATGTATGAATTTATTAGAGACTTTGATGAAGAAATTCCTGGCGCTAAAGCAAAAGATTGTGGTAATTATTTAGATCAAAATCTTATAATGGCTAATTATGAAGCTAAAAAATTCTTAGAAAACACACTTTACAATATTACAGAAGAAAATTTAAATTATCCAACTTAAAAGGTTTGGCAGGTTTTAATTCTTGCCAAACCTTTTAATAGTTTTATGAATGTGCTAAATTCTGCTTAAACTGATTAATACTTTTACTGAGATTTTCAAGTTCAATATTTAATCTTTCCTTTTTTTCATTTAATTTTTCAAGATCATATTGAATAGACTTTGCTTCATATTCTAGATAGGCTATATCTCCAACAGCATTTTTTGCATTTCTTTCAAACTGTCTAATTTCAGGTCTAAAAATTCTAAAAACTGCATCAAGAAAGCCATATCTCTTAATATCTCTTCTTAATTTAAATAATGTGCTTAATATTTTAAAAGTACTCATAATTATCTATTTTATTTCTATTTGCTTTTTCTATTTTTATCTTAATCGAATCATTTTACTGTTTATCCAAATACGATTTCTTTTATCATGAAATCGTTTATGTTTATTATTATAACTAATACAATCATTATTTTGACAAAAAAATGTTTCAAAGTTGGATTATGGAGTAATGTGAGAAAATCTAAGAGAGTAAACGAAGTGATAATAATAAGTAAAATCATGGGAATATAAATAGTTACAGAATCATCTTTTGATATTTCGCATACTGAAGCTAAAGAAATGGGAATAACGATTCTTCCTCTTAGCGTTTCCTTTGGTGAAGATGAATATTTAGATGGAATTAATTTAAATTCCAAAGATTTTTTTATGATGTTAGAAAATTCTAAAGAGTTTCCTCATACAAGTCAGCTTTCTTCCGAAAAATATAAAAATGTTTTTCAAGAAGCTGTGAAAAAAGTGATGAAGTTATCTGTATCACATTATCTAGCAAACTTTCAGGATCTTACTCCAATGCTGTATTAGCTTAAGAATTTAAAGACAAAGTCACTGTTATAGATAGCTGTAACGTTTCTATTGGCCAGCATATTCTTATAGAGCTTGCTGTTATGTTATAGAGCCAAGATTTTTAAAAGTCAAAAAATTTCTGAAATTCTTGAGGCAAAGAAAACCGAAGTTAAAGTTTTAGCATTGCTCGATACGTTAGAATATCTCAAAAAGGGTGGGAGAATTTCTCCTACAGTAACTTTTATTGGAAGTGCTTTATCTATCAAACCGTAATATCTATTGAGGATGGAGCAGTTAAATTAGTAGGTAAAGCAAGAGGTTCAAAAAAAGGAAATAACCTAATTCGAAAACTAATTAATAGAGAAGGAGTTAATTTTAATCTTCCTAATGCTTTAGGTTACAGTGGTTTGTCAGATGAATTGCTTCAAAAATATATAAAAGACAACAAAGATTTATTTGAAAACAAACCTGATTCTCTCCATATTGTTAACATAGGAAGTACTATAGGAACTCACGCTGATCCTGGAGCTATCGCTGTAGCTTTCTTTAAAGATAATACTTGATGGTAAAATTTTTCTGAATATATAAACCATATAAAAAGACCAAACTTAATCCTTATTTTGAGTTTGATCTTTATTAAAACGACATAAAACTAAGTTTTGAGGTTAAGGAACTTCTATATCTAGGTAATAATCTTTTCTACAATAATACTATTAATATCATATGGTTCATCAATTTTAGGATAAAAACTAGAATTTAACGAAAGCTTTAATACTAACATTGAATACGGGTTAAATCGATTTTGATAATTAAAAAGATTTTCTGCTTTAATTACAACTTCGTTAAGAAAAATTAATTCATCACCAGTTAAACTTATTTCACCAGTAGATTGCCGAACCTTTTCTTGAACCTTTTGAACATCAACAATAAATTGAGTGGGATTAATTTCTGATTCACTAACATCTTTGTCTTTATTATCTTGTTTGACTAAATCGAGTTTTATTTTATCAAGTTGCTCTTGAGTTTTATCTTTGACCTTTTCTAAATCTACATTATCGAAGCTTTTCTTAATTATTTTAAGTTCTTCTGGAGAAAAATTAAACTCAAGTTCTTTTTCTGTTTCTAAACGTTCCTTCATATATACTCCTGTATAAAAATATATCTCTTATCAATTAATTCTCTTATAATTTTAACATATTTACATAGTTTAGAGTAGTACTTATAAGTTATTTTATATTGAATCTAAAAGCTTTTTCGGTGCCTCTCTATTAATCTTTACAACAGTTGTAGAACAGACTGAAACTATATTGTCAACAATATTGATATCTCTGAAATTCACTTAATTTATTCTATAAATTAAGAGGAAACCAAACGGATTTCTCTTTATCCGTTAATTTAAAAGCATGATTCATAGGACCTCTTCCATTTCCTAAATCCAATCCTGATTCAAGTGCTTTAGTTAAATAATCTTTAGCTAATTTTATTGACGTATCAAGATCATTTCCTTTTGCCAGATTAGAAGCTATTGCACTGGATAAAGTACATCCAGTACCATGAGTATTTGGATTATCAACTAAATCTCCTTTAAACCATTTAATTTGTCCATCTTTAACTAAAAGATCATTAGCATCATTAACACTATGACCGCCCTTTAGTAATATTGAACATCCATATTGTTCATTTATCTTTTTAGCAGCTTCTTCCATATCATCTGCATTATTTATTTTTATTCCAGAAAGAACTTCAGCTTCAGGTATATTAGGTGTTATTAAAGTTGCGATTGGAAATAATTCCCCTGTTAGAGTTTCAACCGCCTCAGTTTTCATTAAATCGGAACCGCTTGTAGCAACCATTACAGGATCAACAACTATGTTTTGAGCATTAAATTCTCTAAGTTTATTACCAATTACTTTAATTAATGGACTTGAAGACACCATTCCAATTTTTACAGCATCTGGCACAATATCTTCAAAAATCATATCAAGCTGATCCTCTAAAAATTCAGGAGTTGATTCTAAAATACTTTTAACACCTGTTGTGTTTTGAGCAGTAAGTGCTGTTATAGCACTCATTCCATAAACTTCATTTGTGATCATCGTTTTTAAATCTGCCTGAATTCCAGCACCGCCACTACTATCACTTCCTGCTATTGTTAATGCTGTTTTCATATATTCTCCTTTTGAATATGATTTATTAATTCATCTGAATTACTAAAATTTTTCAGGTAATAGTCACATATCTCTTTTATTTCGTCTTGCTCCACAACGTATTTATCATAAACCCCAACTGTTTTATAACCATTTTCTATTGCTGCATTAATAGCATGTAAAGCATCTTCAAAAACCAAAGCTTCTGATTTTGAAACATTTAACTTATCTAGTGCCTTATCATAAATAGTTGAATCATTCTTTGAACAGTTTAAATCATCACAACTTAAAATTAAGTCGAAGTAATCTAATACATGTAATCTCTCTAAAGCTTTCATTGATAAAAAACTATTAGTTGCAGTAACTAAAGCTATGGATATATTATTTTCTTTTAAATTCTTAAGGAAATCCTTAACTCCTTCTTTAAGAGGAAGATTATATAAATAAGCTTCTTCTATTGTTTTATTAATAATATTTTCCATTTCTTCAATAGTTAGATTAGTTAGAAAATGATTATGATAATATTCAGCAGCTTGCCTTATTGTAAAAGATTTGAATAATTCATTAATATCTTCTTCTGTTGTAAATCCAAGAGAGTTTAGGATATTCATACCAAGCGTTTCCCACATTCCCATTGAATCCAGGATAGTGCCATCAAGATCTATTAGAGTTGCTTTAATCATTTTGAAATAATTTCTCGCATTTAATTTTTAATTCTTGAGATGCTTGTTTTATATCTTCAGCAGCGAAAATAGCACTTATAACTGATATACCTGCTATACCAGTTCCTTCTAATTCCTGTAGATTATTTTTATTAATTCCTCCAATTGCAACAACAGGAATATCAACAGCAGAACAAATATTTGAAAGTTCCTCTAAGCCAACAACGTCTGCATCAGATTTAGAATCAGTAGGATGGATAGCTCCAACTCCTAAGTAATCTGCTCCATCGTTTTGAGCTTTTATTGCTTGGCTAACAGTTTGAGCTGATACACCTAAAATTTTATCGTTACCGATTAATTTCCTAGCTTGTCTGGCAGACATATCATCTTGACCAATATGAACTCCATCAGCATTAACTTCTATAGCTAATTTAACATTATCATTAATTATAAAAGGAATACCTTCTGTCTTACAGAGTTCCTTAATTTCATAAGCTTCATTTAGAAACTGATCATAGTTTAAATCTTTTTCCCTTAATTGAATAAAAGTTGTTCCGCCTTTAATAGCATCTTTTACTTGTTTAATTAAAGTCGAATCCCCTAACCAGCTACGATCCGTAACAGCATATAGAAGTAGATCCTCTTTATTCACATTCAATTTTTATTCCTTCATTTAATGTTTTAGAATCCATATTGTAGAGAGCATCGATTATTCGGTTTCTATAAGTGGAATTTCCTTCATTTTGAAGTAAGTTCTCAAAACCAATTTCACCAGCTAAACCCATTAATGCTACTGCTGTAGCTGCAGCTTCGAGTTTATTTTCAGGATTAGCAGCTAAAAAAGCTCCTAGAATTCCTGATAACTGACAACCTGTTCCAGTTATTTGACTCATCTCAGGTCTTCCATTTCGAATAACGTAGCACTTCTCTCCATCAGTTACTAAATCAATAGCTCCTGTAACTGCTAAAATTGTTTTATTTTCGTTAGCAAAGTTTTTTAACCAAGCTATTACTTCATTTAAATTTTCCTCAGTAACAGCATCAGCTATATCTGCATCAACACCTTTTGTACTTCCTTGGTTTAAAATTAAACTTTTAATCTCTGAAATATTA
>CANQOZ010000027.1 GCA_947625585.1 uncultured Eubacteriaceae bacterium | reverse complement strand
CCTTCTTTTGTTAAAGTAGTAATTACTAATTCTCCCCATTCACCATCAGGTAATACTTCACCTGTTTCAGGGTTGATGACTTCTGGATAAAAATTATCTTCCCAAATGTGTAAACCTTCATGTTCTTTACATTCAATAGCAACACCAGGTCCAGCAATTTCTGATAAACCATAGATATCGAAACATTCAATTCCTAATTTTTCTTCAATATCCTTCCTCATGTTTTCTGACCAAGCTTCAGCACCGTGAACTCCATACTTTAAGTTGATTTCATCTGGTGTATGACCTTGTTTTCTAAACTGTTCTCCAATGTACTGAGCATAGGAAGGTGTACAAGTAATATGAGTTGGTTGGAAATCTTGTAAGAACATGATCTGTCTATCTGTATTCCCACTGGAAACAGGAACACAAGTAGCTCCTAATTTTTCAGCACCATCATGAATTCCTAAGCCTCCTGTGAAGAGACCATATCCATAACAATTATGGATAATTGAATCCCTATCGCCACCAGCAGCTACCAATGAACGAGCAGCGCATTCAGCCCACATATCAAGATCCTTCTTTGTATAGCCATCAACAACAGGTTTTCCTGTCGTTCCAGAGGAAGCGTGAATTCTTGTAATATTTTCCTTTGGTTCAGCTAACATATTATAAGGATAGTTTTCCCTTAAATCGTCTTTTGTGGTAAATGGAAGTTTTTGGATGTCTTCTAATTCATTGATATCAGCAGGAGTGATTCCCATTTCCTGGAATTTCTGTCTGTAAAAAGGAACACGTTCGTAAACTTTAGTTACTACATTAATTAAATTCTTCTTTTGTTGCTCACGCATTTGTTCACGTGGCATTGTTTCGGCATATTCGTTATAATAGTTATCCATTATATAGCTTTCTAGATTTAATATCACAATTTTAGAAATTGTTTTTTAAAATGTCAATTGTCAAAGAGTTTTTGTTGGACTTCTGCGACTGGAAACTCCTTATCCGTCCAAATCTTAAACGATTCTGCTCCTTGAAATAGGAGCATTGGTAGACCATCAATAACTTTTAAGCCTTGTTTCTCTGCTTCTTTAGCTAGTTCTGTTTTTTCTTTATAAACAATTTCACAAACAACTAGGTTTTCGTGAAGATCTTCTGGTTTAATTAAAGAATTATCATCACTTCCCATGCCAACTGATGTCGCATTTACTAAAATATCCGATTCTTCTACTTCTTTTGATAGTCTATCTTCATCTTCTAGTGGAAAAACTCTAATTTTAACCCCTGTCTTGTCCGCAGTTTCCTGTAACTTCTCCTTTAAATTCTGAGCTTTTTGTAAAGTTCGATTAAAGATTATAAGTTCATCAATTCCTTCAAAAAGACTTTGAGCAGCAATTACTCGTGCTGCACCACCTGCTCCTAAAAGTAAGATTTTTTTACCTTTTACCTCAACATTATTATCATTTAGACCATTAAAAAAGCCTATTCCGTCAGTCGTTGTTGCTATCCATCGACCATCTTCGTTTTTGACCGTATTAACTGCTCCTGTCAGTTTAGAGACTTCACTTAATTCATCACAATATTTAAGAACTGCTTCTTTTAATGGATAAGTGATATTCATTCCTTTAAAATTTTTATCATTTTTTAAATTTTTAATAACTTCAGGAAGCTCATCAACTTTTAAGTCAAGAGAGAAATAGGTTGCTGGTATATTGTTTAACTTAAAAGCCAAGTTATGCATCTTCGGTGAAAGAGAGTGTTTAACTGGAGAGCCTATAATTAAGTAATAATCTCCCTCACAATGATTCAAACTTTCTTTATTTAGCCACGTTTTCATAGATATCAATTGTACATTTAAAATAGAGATTTGTTATAGTTAATTAAAAAAAGGAGTGTTGGATGGGATTTAAAGACGATTTTATAGAATTTATGGTGGACTCGAATGTTTTAAAGTTTGGTGACTTTATAACAAAGAGCGGTAGACCAACCCCTTACTTTGTTAATACCGGTGCTTACCAAACGGGAAGTCAGATCTCAAAACTTGGCGATTTTTATGCTAAAGCCTATATAGACAACAATCTTGACTCCGATTTATTATATGGACCAGCTTATAAAGGAATTCCACTTGTAGTTACAACTGCAGCTAGTCTATCCGATAATTTTGATAAAGACCTCCCATACAGTTTTAATAGGAAAGAAGTTAAAGATCATGGTGAAGGTGGAACCATTATCGGAAGAATTCCAACTAAAGGAGACAAGGTTACAATTATTGAAGATGTTATAACCGCAGGAACCTCTGTTCGTGAAACAATTGAAACGTTAAAAGATTATGGTGTTGATATTGATTCCTTAATCATCTCAGTTGATCGAATGGAAGTCGGTGAAAGTGGTAAAACTGCTATTGAAGAAATCGAGGAAGATTTCGGGATTAAAACTTATCCAATTGTAACAACGAGAGAGATTATTGATAGTCTCTATGGTAAAGAAGTTGGTGGTAAAGTCCTCATTGATGATGAAATGAAGGAAAAAATGGAAGAGCACCTTAAAAAATACGGAAAAAATTGACGGATTCAAACCTCTAGTACATAATAATAGCGATTAAAAACGACACTGCATCCAAAATTTTGGAGCGGTAGTCAGGAGGTTTTATGAGAACCAATCGGAAAACACTTAAGCTGACCCAGTTAGCACTACTAAGTGCGATTGAGGTCCTACTCGCTTTTACTCCGCTTGGATTTATTCCATTACCTACAATATCAATTACAACCTTGCACATCCCGGTTATTATCGGTGCGATCCTACTCGGACCCTTAGACGGGGCAATCTTAGGTGGTGTAATGGGTATTTGTAGTGTACTTAAAGCAACGTTTGCAGGAGTAGATATGACCGCTATTTTAGTTAATCCATTTACTAGCGGAAATCCTGCAGCTTCACTTGTTATGGCAGTCGGCTCACGTATCATGATCGGTGTTGTCGCTGGTTGTGTTTATAAATTTTTATCATCAAAAAAAATGCCAACTGCACTCGCTGTCGGTATTAGTGCCTGTCTTGGGACTTTGACGAATACTGTTCTATTCTTAGGCTGTATGAGTATTTTCTTTAATTCATTCCCACTCGTTAATATTATTGGTATTGTCTTAGGTGTTAATGCAATTATGGAAAATGTTGCAGCTATTGTAATCTCAATTGCAGTCACCCTGCCGGTTATGAAGTACATGAAACGGAAGATAATAGTTTAAAATGCCGGCCTACGGGCCGGTTAAAATAATTATTATATTTTTGGCAAATAACATTATTTATCCGTTGCTCAAATGTTAGCGTTTAAACTGTAAACGTTAGCAATCTGTTAACAAGTACTATCTTAATCTAAACCTAATGATTGTTTTAGGAGTTTTCGGGTAAATAATTAAACAGATCATGATCACTATGCAAGCTGTAGGATTCAATCTCTTACGGTTGCAATTTATCCCCAACCCAGTTTATTTCAAACTGGGTCTTTTTTAGTTTCATTGATAATTAAATTCTGAACTGACAAAATTGTTAGAATAGGACTTAAATAAATATTATTTTAGGGAATTCTAAAAGAAGGTATTAAAATGAACGAAGTTTTAATTGAGATTAAATTAAGTGAAGAGTTGAAAAACAAAGCAGAAACTGTCTTGAGTCATTTAGGCCTAACTATACCAGAAGCACTTGAACTATTTTTAAAAGATGTAGCAACAACCGATAAACTTCCTTTTAAGATACCAACAACTAAGAAAGCGAATTCAAAAGCGGAAATTTTAAAACTTTTAGAACAGGAACTCGCTGATAGACCGCTTGAAGTTGTTGATTATTAAAAAAGGTACCGATCACTCGGTACCCCATAGAAAGAGAATAAAGCTAATTAATATTTTTTAAGTTTTTCGGCATTCTTTTCGTCCTTTTCTAGGACTTTTTCAACCTGTTTAGCTTGTTTTTCATCAAGTTTATCTGCTCTAGCTTGTTCATGTTCATCTAACTTTTCATTACGGTTAGCAATTTTTTCCTGAAGTTTTGCTAATCTCTTCTGTTCATGTTCACTTAATTTTTCTTTAGCTTTGAGCTTAGCGATAACTTTACGGTCATGATCATCAAGCATATGGTCAAATTTTTCTTCAATATGATCTATATCATTCAAGAAGTCTACCTGACGTTTTGAACGCCTTGATTCAGCTTCATCACGACGGTCAATTCTGTCGATTTCATAGGCATCCTGACGTTCATTATAAGATTCCTGATGAATTTCAGTAATCGTATTCTTTTCTTTTGCCTTTTCTAAGACCTTTTGAATTTTCTTTTCAATTTCAGCATCATTTTTACCATCTTTTTTAGCTTCGAGACGTTCAACTTCTCTGATGGTCTTTTCGTCACGTTTTAAAATTTCTTTATCAAAATAGTCACTCATTGTAGTTCACCTATCCTTATGAAATTGTAACTTTATTATCAGAACGAATTTTTTTAATCGTTTTTTGATTAAAAACACTGTCCCAATCAAAATCATTTAATTCTTGAGGAGTACATGTCAATGTTATTTCCAGAACACTTTCGTCAGGCTTCATACTAGATTCTGATCCAATATCAACTGCTTTATTCACAGGCTGGATATCTTTAACTTCTAGATCGTCGATGCTATCATCTACGTCAAAAAGCCATAAGGTTCCGCTTTCGACATTGTCTTCACCGGCAAAAACAAGAACATCTGTTTTTACCTGACCCCCTATAACTGTCCGTAAATCTTTTAGTTTCATCTATCCCCTCTAGAATAATTTCTCAATTCCTTTATACCCAAAGAGTACCCTCTTTCTAACAGATTTATTAAGTTGAATGTGAAAATATGTTAATTTTAGAGAGAAACAAGTTACAAATTTTGAAACTCGAACAGAGCAACTTTATTCACAAATTCTTAAATGTTGATATTCCTTTTATTGTCCAATTTAGATAAACTTAAAGACAAGAAAAGCTTAGGAGGTTCCGATTGACCTGGATAGAAGTGGAAATAAAAACGACACCAGAAGCGGAAGATGCGATAGCCGAACTCTTTTATGAAGCTGGTGCAGGCGGCGTTGCAATAGAAAGCGCTGCAGATATTGACAACTTATGGGGCCAACCCTTTGTTGATTATATTGATGATTCTCTCTTAGAGCGTGAAAAGGGGGAATCCATTATCCGTGCTTATATACCAGAGACTGAGGATGTATTAGATAAAGTAAATGAAATTTTACAAAAGATATCCGGTCTCGAAAATTATGGACTCAATATCGGAGCCGGTGAATACAAGGTTCTTGAAGTCGAGGATGAAGACTGGAAGAACTCCTGGAAAAAGTACTTTGTTGCCTCACATGTTACTGATGATATTGTCGTTGTTCCCCATTGGGATAACTACAAGTTAAAGGAAGGTGAAAAGATTATTCATCTTGATCCTGGTATGGCCTTTGGAACCGGAACTCATGAAACGACAAAACTCTGTGCTGATCTCTTAGAAGAATATGTGAGTCCTGAAAGTGTTGTTGTTGATGTTGGAACAGGATCAGGAATTCTTGCAATCATTGCAGTCCTACTTGGTGCTAAAAAGGTTTATGCCATTGACTTAGATCCGGCAGCGGTTAAAACTGCTAAAGAGAATATCTTAATTAATAAAGTTGAAGACAGAATTACTTTAATAGAAGGAAACCTGATTGAGAGTATCAACTTTAAGAATCAACCGAATCTTGTAGTAGCCAACCTCTTACCAGAACCGATTTATTCCTTAATCCCTTCAGTTAGTGAACTTTTAGATCACAATGATATTATTATTCTTTCTGGAATTATCCGAAGAGCATTAGCCTCTGTTGTCGATAAGTTAGAGGAATTTAGTTTTAATATTGTCTCAATTAATCGAATGGGAGAGTGGTATGCCGTCGTCGGAGAGAAATTATGAACCGCTTTTATGTTACACCTGACGTTTTTGAAAAAGAAGTGGTTACAATTTCCGGAGATGACTACAAACACCTGTCTAAAGTCTTAAGACTTAAAGAAGGGGAAGTAATTGAAGTTTTAAACAATAACGGTTTAAAAGCACTCGGTGAAATCATTCAAATTGGTGATGATGGAGCTGATGTTAAACTTTTAGAACGAGAAGAGGTTAAAACGGAAAACCCATACCATGTTAGCTTGTTTCAATCCTATCCAAAAGGAAGTAAGCTAGAGACAGTATGTCAAAAAATGACTGAAAACGGTGTTAATACGATTATTCCTTTTTATTCTAAGCGTAGCGTTGTCAAGCCGAGCCGGAAGGAATTTAAAAAGATTGATCGTCTTAAGAAAGTAGTAAAATCAGCCGGTGAGCAAAGTGGTCGTGGAATAATTCCAACTGTAGAAAGTCCGGTCGATTTTAAAACTGTACTTAGTAAACTTTCAGATTATGATCTTGTCTTAGTCGCTTATGAGTCCGAAACAGGACAAACTTTAAAGAAAACACTAAACAGTTTAAAACATAAACCTGAAAGGATAGCTATTATAATCGGTCCAGAAGGTGGATTTGATCCAATTGAGATTGAAGCTTTAAAACAAAACGGAGCCGAAATTGTCAGTTTAGGTAAACGAATTTTAAGGACGGAAACAGCCGGAATGGTTTTACTGTCCCAGTTGAACTTTTTTTATGAATAAACG
This sequence comes from uncultured Eubacteriaceae bacterium, assembly GCA_947625585.1. Classification (GTDB taxonomy): domain Bacteria; phylum Bacillota; class Clostridia; order Eubacteriales; family Eubacteriaceae; genus CANRHG01. The sequence continues at coordinate 6,663 of CANQOZ010000027.1, read as the reverse complement.
AGTGGCCTTTTATACTTTAGGTTGTAAAGTAAACAGTTATGACACTGAAGTAATGAAGGAGAAATTTAAAAACAGCGGTTATGATGTCGTTGGTTATAACGAACTAGCTGATATTTACATTATTAATACCTGTAGTGTTACTCATCTTGGTGATAGAAAGTCACGTCAGTTTATAAGACGAGCCAAACGGAGAAATCCAGAGTCTCTAATTGTTGCAACTGGCTGTTATGCTCAGGTAAACCCGGAGGAAGTTTCTGCAATAGAGGAAGTCGATTATGTTATTGGAACAAAAGGACGGGATAACATTGTAGAACAGGTAGAATCGTTTAATAATGAAAAATCAAACGCTGTAGAAGAATACGGTATAACTGAGACCTTTGATAACTTTAATATCACAGAAAACGACGGGAAAACGAGAGCTTATGTCAAAGTTCAAGATGGGTGTAGACAGTTCTGCTCTTATTGTATTGTTCCCTATGCCCGTGGTCCTATTCGTTCTAGAAAAATATCCGATACGATAGAGGAACTCAAAAACTTAAGCGAAAGTGGTTATAAGGAAATCGTTTTAACTGGAATTCATATAGCAAGTTTCGGAAAAGATAGCGGTGAAGATTTAAGCGATTTAATTAAAGAAGCTTCGAACGTTTCCGGAATTGAAAGAATTAGGCTATCATCTTTAGAACCTACTTTAATTACAGAAGAATTTTTAGAAAACTTGAAAAAAATAGACGAGTTTAATCCTCATTTCCATCTCTCCCTACAGTCAGGTAGTAATTCTGTTCTTAAGCGAATGAACCGCCACTATACAACAGAAGACTACTTAAACCGAGTTAGAATGATTCGAAACGTTTTTCCTGATGCTGGTATAACTACTGACATTATAGTTGGTTTTCCTGGCGAAACGGATCAGGAATTTGAGGAAACCTATAACTTTGCCAAAGAAGTTGGCTTCTCTAAAATCCACATCTTCCCCTACTCGATTCGTAAAGGAACAAAAGCAGCTGAGATGGATCAGGTTGCAGATAATTTAAAAAAGGCAAGAGTCAAAAAGTTAACGGATCTTGAACATAAGTTAGAGCAGGATTTCTTTAAAAGCCAGGATAATAAAATAGTTAATGTCTTATATGAAGAACCAAAAAATGGTTATAACATAGGCCACAGTGAGAATTATATTCCAGTAAAAGTAGAGTCAGATACGGACTTAAGCGGTCAGATTTTAAAAACAAGGTTAAAATATACAGGAGAGAATATTATGGAAGGAGAAATAATCTAATGGCAGATTGCTTATTCTGTAACATTGTTAACGGGGATGTCCCATCAACCAAGGTTTACGAAGATAACAATGTCTATGCTTTTAGAGACATTTCACCACAAGCACCAACTCATGTTGTTATCGTTCCAAAAGAACATTTTGCCTCTTTAAAAGAAGTTGATAACGAAGCTATTCTTGGCAAACTTTTAATGGCTGCTCAAAAAATAGCGAAGCAGGAAGGTCTTGACGATGATGGTTATCGAGTTGTTATTAATACCGGTAAAGATGGTGGACAAACAGTTGATCACCTCCATCTCCATCTTTTAGGTGGACGATATCTTGAATGGCCACCAGGTTAATGAGATAAGTTAGCTTAGTCAATTTTAAATTTACCACTTACGCCATAAATTGGTGTTTTAGAAGAAACTTTAGTTTTAATTTAGTTTAAAGCGTTATAATCTCACTTGAATCAATTTATAAGGATAACATCCGTAACTTACAAAACTGTAAGTTTAATTCCATTTACCTTTAACGCTAAAGCTATAAATCCTGCCTATCAAACGAAGGCAGGATTTTTTAATTGAAAAAATAGAATCAATACTTAGGTTGTATTTTAAAAGTTGATTATAATGGTTATACCTATAAAACGAGTTGTACCCGAATCAGTTTTTACTTAAGTAGTGAAAAATTAGTAAAATATTTAATAATTAGAGTTTATCTTAAATTTTTTTGGGTAATATTTAAAATTTTGATTGACCTGAAAGCTTAAAGACCGTATAATATTCTCTACGTGAAAATTTACCACATTGAGGGGGTGAAATTTTAGTGTCTGAAGTTTACGTTAAAGATAACGAAACATTGGAAAGCGCACTGAGACGTTTTAAGCGTAAGACTGCAATGGCTGGTATCTTAAGTGAAATCAGGAAACGTGAACACTACGAAAAACCTAGTGTTAAACGTAAAAAGAAGTCAGAAGCTGCTAGAAAACGTAAAATGAAACGTAGAAGATAAGAGGTTGAAAATGGCATTAAAGAAAGAATTGCTTAATGATTTAAAAGAAGCAATGAAAAGCAAAGACGAAATTAAGAAAAAAACAATTACAATTATTCGGGCAGCCATTTTACAACAGGAGAAGGACAATAAAGTCGAACTTGGTGATGAGGAAATTCTTCCAATCATTTCAAAACAGTTAAAACAACGTAAAGACGTTTTAGAAGATTTTGAAAAAGCTGGTAGAGATGATTTAATCGAAGAAACCAAGAAAGAGATGGAAGTTCTTCAAGCTTATCTACCCCAACCGCTAAGTGAAGCGGAACTCGAAACAATTGTTGATGAAACACTTGCTGAAGTCGGTGCTACATCCATGAAAGACATGGGCAAAATCATGAAGGCAGTTATGCCAAAAGTAGCTGGAAAAGCTGACGGTGGTGACGTCAATAAAATTGTTCGAAAAAAGTTAAGTTAAAGTATTGACATTTTAGATTTAAGGCCGTATAATATTTGATTGTACGGCTGTCGAGGCGTAGCGCAGTTTGGTAGCGCACATGGTTTGGGACCATGGGGCCGGAGGTTCGAATCCTCTCGCCTCGACCATTTAAAAAGGACTCTTAGCTCAGTTGGTTAGAGCAACCGGCTCATAACCGGTCGGTCCGGGGTTCAAGTCCCTGAGAGTCCACCAATTACATATAGAAGTTTAAAAAAAGCTGATAGACATTAAAGTTTATCAGCTTTTATTTTTTTAATATTAATTAGCTCCGTTTAAAACTTTATTAACAAGATCAATTGAAGTTTCAGTAAATTTAGCAATCTCTTCTGGAGACATCTTTAACTCCGTAGCTAAATCAATAATATACTTATCCCGTAGTTCTTTAAGTTTTATTTTATGCTTCTGTTGTTCTTCGTTTATAGCTTTATTTACTTCTTCATTGATTATTGATTGAATTCGTCGCTCCTCTGTGAAATAATTTTCAAATAAATCTAACATAACAAAATTAACCTCATTTACTACTAATCGTATATTAGAATTTAACTATGTTTATTTTTATCTAAAACTTCATTAATATAGTCAACTGAACTTTCTGTAAAATTAGCAATCTCTTCTGGAGACATCTTTAACTTCTCAGCTAAATCAATAATATTTTTTTCTCGCTGTTCTCTAAGTTCTATTTTAAGCTTCTGTTGTTCAATTTGATACTTCTGTTGTTCTTTGTTTAGTTCTATTTTATGTTGTTGCTGCTCTTTTTCTAGTTCCATTTTATACTTCTGTTTTTCTATTTTTCGTTGTTGCTGTTCTTTTTCTAGTTCTATTTTATGTTTCTGTTGTTCTTCATTTATAGCTTTATTCACTTCATCATTTACAATTGATTGAATTCTTCGCTCTTCTGTAAAGTAATTTTCAATCATGTTTATAACCTCTCTACTATGTTTTATTAAATATTCTTTTAAAATATTATTATTAATACAATAATCTATCAGTTCTATAATATCACTTTTGGTCCTTTTATTACTATTGTAATATTCCGTTTCCTTCATTGAAAATTTAATATATTGTTCTACATATCCTATAGCATTTTTTAAAGAAACAATTTTCATACTGGCATTTATCATGGAATTTACCTGATTAGGAAAATTTTTTAAACTAACTTCTTCTGGAAGATCTCGTGAACCAGTATAAATAATATAAGCTTCAACAGCTGGAATTGTTATATTTTTTCCAGATTCAAAAATTTCTTCTATATGATCATCAATAAAATTTAAAAACAGCTGAAACATATAGCAGGCAAAACGGATAATATTAACTATTTTCCAAGAGCTTTGAGCTTCAATTAAAATAATAAAGATAGAACCTATCTGAAAAGCAATATCTTCTTCTTGACCTTTAACAATAGTTTTTGCAATAGTGTCGTATTTTATATCTTCCGGTTTAATTTTTCTTCCAGTTAGATCATTATAAAACTGTGCTAGTATCTTACGATCATGTAACAAATTTTTGAAAACTTGATCTTTAGCATTTCGTTTTAAGATTTCTTTCATTTTACTCCAATTATCATAAAAATTAAATATAAGAATTATAGTTTTATTATCTTATTGAGAATAGATAGAAATTTATTTGACAATTTTAGAAGAGAAATCCTTAATAGCAGCTCAATTTTCTCATTTAGCTTTATTTTAAGAATTATGAACTTTCTTAATCTTGTATTGTAATTAGATCTAGTAATAGCTTCTATGAAATTTTATGCTTGAGGAATTAGTTGAGATATTTCCTCTTCTAAAAGATTATGTTAATTTACGAATTAAGATTGAATTTAAAATTTGATTTATTAGAAAATTTACCGTCGATAATTGGAATAAAATAATTTGACTTGTAACATTTAATTCGGCCTTTGAAGTTTTATCACCTAAGCTTAAAACCTTAGTTTTAGCTTTATCATTATAGAGATTGTATACCTCTTTCCTGAATTTAACCTCAAATTATAAAAGGGCTTTTTTTGCTTGTAATTAAAAACCTTCCAGAAATAAATCCAGAAGGTTTATTTAATCAATAATTGTAAATGTTAAATCTAAGTTGATTTATCCATGGAAAAGCAATTCACAAAGATATGTAAATACTGGTAAGGTTATTATCATCAGTAGAGTGGTCTGCATAACTGTTGCTGTAGCAAAGTCCGGATAAGAGTCATACTTTTCTGCCATAATAACATTTAAAGATCCAGAAGGCATAGCACTTAATACTACAATTGTTGTTGCTACTTCAAAACTTGCATGAATTAACAACATAATAACTAACATAACAACTGGGATTAAAAGCATCCTGACAAAACTCATAACGTAAACTTTCCAGTCATTAAAGAGTTTTTTAATATCCATCTCATAAATCTGGGAGCCAATAATCAACATGGATATAGGCATCATCGTACTTCCAAGTGCATTTAATGTTTCACCTAAAACTACAGGGAATCTAAATGGGAGGACATACAGGATAATGGTTAAAATAGATACAATAGCAACCGGTGATCCAAGCAGTTGTTTCCAGTCAAAATTCACTATTTTTTTAATTAGGGAACCACTATAAATATCTTCAGCATCCTTATAATTCTCATCTGAGAATTCAACTACTTTATCATGACTTGCATTTTCTATCATGTACATTCCAAGGGTAAAGTAGAAAATATTAAAGAAACAGTTAAAGATAACTGCAAACAGTGTCCCAGTCGGTCCTGTTATTTCCGTCAGTAGTGGAATCCCAAGAAAAGCTGTGTTAGCAAAGCCAATGAGAAGGGTTGAAATTGCGACAAACTTCTTTTTAAACTTTGGTATTCTTAGGAATAGAAAGGCCAGGATAAATACAACAACATAATAAGCAATAGCAATTAGTGCAATTTGCCCAATATCAGAGAGATAAGAAGTATTAAATTCCTGTTGAGAAGAGCTTAACATACTAGCTGGTAGGATTATATTAATCAATAATCCAGATAGGTATTCTCTAGCCTCTTTATTTAAGAGCCCATACCGACAAGCTATAATGCCGACTATTAGAAGAATAATAATCTTTGTCGTTAACTTTAAAATTAGTTCCATCTTTACTCTCCACTATTACGGATTATCTGATAGTTTATTTCACGCTCATAGGATTCGCCCGGATTTAAAATGGTGTTTGGAAATTCTGGGTGGTTAACACTGTCTGGGAATTCCTGTGGTTCCATTGCTACACCTGAGAAGGCATGATAATAAGAACCGTCTCTACCTTCTTCATCTAAGAAGTTTCCAGTATAAACCTGAACGCCAGGATAATTGGACTTAACTACGAGTTTTAAATCATCCCCTACCAACTCTGCCATGTCTCTAATATTGTTTTTGTCTGGGGCAACAATAAAATTATGGTCTAAACCACCAGCGTTTGTAATAATTTCATCAGAACTTTCAATAGAGGGTCCAAGTTCTGTCAGTTTAGTAAAGTCTAAAGGTGTTTCTCTTATTTGAATAATCTCTCCTGTTGGAATCATATTTTTATCATTTAGAGTAACTTCTTTAGAATTCACTTTTAACTTATGGCCCTTAATATCACCAGAACCATTTAGATTAAAGTAGGAGTGGGACGTTAGATTGACTGGAGTTCTTTTATCTGTTGTTGCATCAAATTTAAGTTTTAATGTATCTCCCTCTAAGCTATAAGTTGCTTTAACTTTTAAGTTTCCAGGGAAGCCTTCTTCACCATCGACACTTTCATAAGTTAGAGTTACAAAATTATCACTCTTGTCTTCTACTGTCCAAAGTTTAGAGTCAAAACCTTCTAAACCTCCATGGTTTGTGTTTGGACCATTGTTAATCGGAATCGAGTATTCTTTACCATCAAGGGTGAATTTCCCTTCTTTTATTCTATTAGCTACTCTGCCGATTAGTGCTCCCATGTA
>CANQOZ010000026.1 GCA_947625585.1 uncultured Eubacteriaceae bacterium | reverse complement strand
CCTGTTGACTGGTACAACGGTGGTATGGAACACGTTACTCGACACCTACTTTATTCAAGATTCTGGCACCGCTTCCTCTATGATATCGGAGTCGTTCCGACGAAAGAACCTTATATGAAGAGAACCACACAAGGTTTAATCTTAGGTTCTGACGGTGAAAAGATGTCAAAGTCTAGAGGAAATGTTATTAATCCAAACGAGATCATTGATGAATATGGTGCAGATACTCTAAGAGTTTATGTCATGTTCATAGGAGATTATGAAAAACCGGCTCCATGGTCTGAAAATGGAGTTAAAGGTGCAAGACGTTTCCTAGACCGTGTTTATAAGTTAGATGAAAATCTTGTCGATTCTGATGAATACTCAAAAGAACTTGAAAGCCTAATGCATAAGACGATCAAGAAAGTTAGCGAAGATATTGAAAGTATGAAGTTTAATACTGCAATCGCTGCCTTAATGAGTATGCTCAATGAATTTAATAAGAAAAATGAAATAACTCGTGGTGAATACAGAGATTTCTTAAAACTCCTATATCCGTTTGCTCCACATATAACAGAAGAACTCTGGCAACAGAATGGATTTGAAAAGACAATCGGTGAAAATCCATGGCCTGAGTATGATGAAACAAAAACTGTTGAAGATGTGATTGAACTACCTGTCCAGGTTAACGGTAAAGTTAGAGGAACCATCGAAGTAGCAGTTGATGCTTCTGAAGATGAAGTAGTTGAAAAAGCGAAAGAACAGGAACGTGTACAACGTAATATTGGAGATAAGGATATCTTTAAAGTTATCTACAGACCAGGTAAGATTTTAAATCTCATTGTTAAATGAAAAAGGTAATCTTATACACAGATGGCGGTTGCAGAGGTAACGGTAAGAAGAAAAATCTTGGTGCAATAGGCGGAGTATTATTCCATCCAAAATCAGGTAGTAAAAAGGAATATTTTGAAGCTTTTCCTCAAACAACGAATAATAGGATGGAGATACTCTCAATAATTAAAGGTTTAAAACTTTTAAAAGAACCATGTGAGGTAGAAGTCTACTCAGACTCTGCTTATGTCGTAAATGCAATAAATAAAGGATGGCTCAGAAACTGGAAGCGTAAAAACTGGATTCGAAAACCGGATCCACTAAAAAATGTTGATCTCTGGAAAGAATTAGATCAGTTAATTAGCATTCATAAAGTTACTTTTAATAAAGTAAAGGGCCATGCTGATGATGAATACAATAACCGAGCTGACTATTTAGTCAATCGGGCAATGGACGAGTATTTAGAATGAAAATAGTAGTTGGAATGTCAGGTGGAGTAGACTCTTCTGTTGCTGCTCTTTTGTTAAAGCAACAAGGGCACGATGTCATTGGAGTCTTTATGAAAAACTGGGAGGAAAAGGATGAAAACGGAGTCTGTACCTCTACAGAAGATTACGAAGATGTCCAAAGAGTCTGTGAAGTTCTAGACATTCCTTATTACACAGTTAACTTTACAAAACAATACAGGGAAAGGGTGTTTAACCACTTCTTAGAAGAATACGAGAGTGGCAGAACACCGAATCCTGATGTTTTGTGCAATGTGGAAATCAAATTTAAAGACTTCTTAGAGTACGCTCTAAACATTGTAGGAGCGGATAAACTTGCAACTGGTCACTATGCTCAAATAGGTAAGGCAGAAGATGGAACACTCCAAATGCTTCGGGCAGAAGATCAGAACAAGGATCAAACCTATTTTTTGTCAGGAATCGGACAAAAGGAATTAGAAAAAGCAATTTTTCCAATAGGAGATCTTGATAAAAGTGAAGTTAGGCGTATTGCAGAAGAAAATAACCTAATTACCGCTAACAAGAAAGACTCAACAGGTATCTGTTTTATAGGTGAGAGAAATTTCACTCAGTTTTTAAGCCAATATTTAGCAGAAGAACCTGGTGATATTATCGATCTTGATACAGGTAATAAGATGGGGGAACACATCGGTTTAGCTTACTATACTCTTGGTCAAAGACGAGGTTTAGGTATTGGGGGTACAGGAACAGGGGAGCCTTGGTTTGTAGCCGATAAGGACATGAAGAACAATATCCTATATGTTGTCCAAGGTGATAAAAATCCGGCACTTTATTCTAAAAGCTTAGAATCTGGAAAAATGAACTGGATTGAAGGGAAACCGTTTGTTAAACCAGGTGAAGAGTTTGAATGTACTGCTAAGTTCCGCTATCGTCAAACGGATCAGGGAGTTAAAGTTAAGGTAAAAGATGATGGAACCCTTCACATTGACTTTAATGAACCACAAAAGGCAGTAACACCGGGACAACAGGTTGTCTTATACAAAGATGACAGGTGTTTAGGTGGAGCTGTAATCGAAACAATAGAGAAAATATAATAGGGCAAGCACCGCTTGCCCATTTTTTAATTAGTCAAATTCATAAGTATTCGTTCAAGACCATCATTAAAGTAAGCGAGTTCTTTATCATTCATTTTACCGAGAGCTTCCATGATCGGTTCCTGAACTTCTCGTGGATATCCTTTTGCATGATTGGCAAATTCTTCTCCTTTATCCGTTAAGGTAATTAGGAGGACTCGCTTGTTTACTTTAGACTTTTCCTTTTTGATTAAACCTTTATCGAGTAATTTATTCGTCGTTTTTAAAACTGCATTACGGGAAATATCCAAATTCGTAGCAAGATCTGCTGTTGAAATAGGTTGTAGGTTCTTAATAGCATCTAAAGCTTTAATTTCAGCATAATGATAAGTTTCGTTGTTGTAGACGATTGGTTCTGTTTCTAAGTCACTGATTAAGTTAACTAAACGGTTAAACGTTTCTAAAACTTCAGGACGTTCAATATTTAAAGTCTTTTGTTGTTTTAACTTCTTCTTATTCTTCTTCTTTTTCTTTAGATCTTTTTCTTTCTTATCCTTTTTATTCTTTTTAGCCATTTTTAATCTCCCACAAGATATAATTTAAAAATACATTTGTTATCCAAAAATATATGCTAGTATAATAATAACATATTCGACTATTTTGAAATCAGGTGAATCTTGAGAATAAAGTTAACTCTATTTTCTGTCATATTAACAATACTACTTTTATTAAGCGGATGTTCCTCAAATAGTGGAACTAACGTTAAAGTTGGTTTTATATATACAGGAAGTACCGAAGACGTAGGAATCAACCAGGCGCAAGAAGAAGCCCGTTTAGAAATGGTTGACTATTTCCAAGGCAAAGTTGAAACAATTTCAAAATCTTCAGTTGGTGAAGATAATATCGGTTCCGTCATTTACGATATGGTAAATGCTGGCTCTTCTATTATATTCATATCCGATAACCAATATGAACAAGAAGTAGCACAGGCTGCTAGTGTTTATAAGAATGTAGATTTTGTTATCTACAATGGAACAGTAACTGGAGACAATATTAAAAATTACACAGCAAAACGTTACGAAGCGGACTATTTGTGTGGAATCATAGCTGGAATGACTACCCAGAACAATTTAATCGGTTACGTAGCAGCGGACGACTCAAATACCAATTTAGTCCAGATCAATGCGTTTGCTTTGGGAGTATTAAACAGTAATTCAGATGCAACAGTTGAGGTTGAATTAACAGGTTATCCTGTTTCTGATAGTAAGTTAAACGCAGCGGTAAGTAGGCTCGCTCATGATGGATGTGATGTTGTTTCTTCTTCTCTGCCGGATAACCGTGCTTTAATTGAAGCTTCGAATAACGGTTTAAAGGTAATTGGAACAAACCAATCGGGGTTAGAAAATACTTCAAATTACTTAACTTCAATAACGTTAGGCTTAAGTGATTTTTACATTAATGAAGTCCAGAGCATTATTAATGGTAACTTTGATAATACACCTTATGTAGGAACCGTTTATGATAGTTTTGTCACCCTTGACGATGTAGGCTTTAATGTAGGTGCTAGAACTCAGGCACAGGTTGAGGAAACCCAGGAAGAGATTAAAAACGGAAATCTCGCCGTGTTTACTGGACCATTCTCTGACAATGAAGGAAATGCCATCGCTGCAGAAGGACAAGTCTTATCAGAAGCTGACCTTCAAAATATGAATTATAAATTATCTAATGTAAAAGTATTAAACTAGAGAAAAATGAAAGAAATAGTTTGCACAATAGAAAATAACCATCAATACAATATCATTATTCAAAATGGACTCTTAGATCAAATCGGAAAACTAGCAAACTTATTTGACAAATATAAAAACGTCGTCATCATAACCGACAAGAATGTTGCTAAATATTACTTAACCAAAGTTAAGAAGCAACTCAGAAAGCTCGGCTTAGATGTTTATGCAATTATCATAACGCCAGGAGAAATCTCCAAGTCCTTAGCTGAAACAGAAGAAATCTATTATAAACTGCAGGATATTGGAGTTACAAGAACAGATTTAATCATAGCTTTAGGTGGCGGTGTTGTTGGTGACTTAGCTGGATTTGTAGCAGCAACCTACCTTAGAGGAATTGACTTCATTCAAATGCCAACGAGTTTGTTAGCAATGGTAGACTCATCTGTTGGAGGAAAAGTAGGAGTTGATTTAGGTTTCAGTAAGAACATAATCGGTTCATTTTATCAACCAAAACTTGTTTTAACAGATCCAAAATGTCTTGAAACACTACCGGATAAATATTTAACTGATGGTATGGGTGAAGTTATCAAATATGGCTGCATTTCATCTTCAAAACTATTCCTGCGTTTAATGAGCTTCCAATACCAGGAAGATCTACTCGAAGACATGGAAGAGATTATAGCTAAGTGTGTCACGATTAAAAGGAATGTTGTTGAAGCTGATGAAAAGGAATCCGGAATTAGACGTATTCTAAATTTTGGTCATACCATTGGACACGTTGTCGAATCCTATTTTAAATTCAAACGATTTACCCATGGAGAAGCGGTAGCGATTGGAATGTATCAGATTACAAAAATGAGTACTCAAGAAGGAATAACCACTTCAAAAGCTCTTGAAAATTTAAGATATATTCTTGAAACCTATGGTCTACCTTGGGAATTACCTGAAATGGATAAAAATAAGGTAATTGAAATCTTATCAAAAGATAAGAAGTTCGAAGGGGACACCTTAAATGTTTGTGTTATTCCAAAAATAGGACAAGCCGAAATAGTTAAGATTCAAAAAGACCAAGCAATTCAATTATTTAAATGATTTTAGAAATCACTCCAGGCACTGTAGGAGGGAACATTACAGTACCTCCTTCAAAAAGTCTATCTCATAGAGCAATTATTGCTGCCTCTCTAGCCGATGGGGAAAGTGTCATCTCCAATGTTCTACTCTCAGAAGACATAAAAGCTTCACTAGAAGCTGTCGAAAATTTTGGGGCGGATATTAATATTAAAAATGAGAGTAATGATCTAGTAACACTGACTATTAAGGGAAACAGCAATCCACAAGCCTGGAATAAAACCGTCAATTGCAATGAATCTGGATCAACACTGCGCTTTTTGATTCCGATACTTGCAATTGATGCTTGTAATACAAAAGTAACCGGAAAAGAAGGACTAGCTAAACGTCCGCTTGATGTTTACTTTGATATTTTTAATAAGCAAAACTACAAATTTCATAAAGACAATTTAAATCTTCCACTCGTTTTAAATGGTTCATTAAAAGCTGGTGACTTTGAGTTACCAGGAAACGTTTCGTCTCAGTTTATATCAGGTTTACTATTCGCATTACCATTATTAAAACAAGATTCAACGATTAACTTAACATCACCTTTAGAATCAGCTCCATATGTAGACTTAACAATAGAAGTTTTAAGTAAATTTGGAATAAAAATCATAAAACAGAATCCTGATAAATTTATAATTCCTGGAAATCAGATCTATCAAAGTTGTAATTATAAGATCCCAGGAGATTTTTCTCAGGCAAGCTTCTGGTTTGTAAACGGAGCGATTAATAGTAAGACAACTTTAGTTGACTTAGGTCAAACGTCCTTGCAGGGTGATTTTGAGATTGTAAATATTTTAAAAGAATCTGGTGTTAAGACGGAATACACTAAAAATTGGCTAGTTTATCCTGGTAAGTTCGAATCATTTTCTGTAGATATTACAAATACTCCTGATCTTGCACCAATTCTAGCTGTATTAGCTGCTTTAGCTGATGGTAAAAGTATCATTACAGGAATTAAACGGTTAAAGATCAAGGAAAGTAATCGAGTGGAATCAATTAGAAGAATGTTAGAAAATTTTGGAGTCGATATTAAAGTAGAAGAGGACCAACTAGAAATAGTTGGACAACAGATATTAGACTCCACAACAATAGATCCTTTTAATGACCACAGAATCGCTATAGCAGCTGCAATTGCAGCCGGTAGGTCTAAAGGAAAGGTTACTATTCTTGATGCCGAATGTGTTAATAAATCATATCCAACGTTCTGGCAGGATTTTATCAGTTTAGGGGGAAAAGTAGATGGGATCGATATGGGATAAAAATTTAAAAATATCAATATTTGGAGAATCTCATGGTACAGAAATTGGTTGTGTAATCGATGGCCTCCCAAGCGGAATAGAATTAGATTTAAAAAAAATCCAAAACGAACTTGATAGAAGAAGTGCTAAACGGTATGAATTAGCTACTCCAAGAAAAGAAGAGGATAAGTTTGAAATAGTTAGTGGTTTTTTTAATGGCTACACTACAGGAACGCCGCTTTGCGCTGTTATTAAGAATAAAAATACAAAGAGTAAAGATTATAGACCGGATATTTTAAGACCTGGACATGCTGATTACAGCGCTTATAAAAGATATTCTGGCTATCAAGATTATAGGGGTGGAGGACATTTCTCTGGTAGAATAACGGCTCCACTTGTTATAGCTGGAGCTGTTTCAAAACAAGTTATAAATAAACTGCAGCCGGATTTAAAAATTGGGTCTAGAATTTATTCAATTAAGAATCTCAGAGATGTTCCAATTGAAGATTGGCAGGAATACTATTCGTTAGATTTAACTGAAAAGAAGTACCCGTTTGTTGCAAACGGACTTGATGAAAAATTAGAAGATTTAATTAAGAAAACAGTTAAAAATAAAGATTCCGTTGGCGGTATTATTGAAGGTTGGGCAACAGGTGTTCCAGCAGGATTAGGTAATCCTTTCTTCGGTAGTATTGAGAGTGATCTGTCATCTCTACTCTTTTCAATACCTGCTGTTAAAGGCGTTGAATTTGGCTCAGGTTTTGACATTACTACGATGTACGGCTCACAAGCAAACGATGCTTTACGTTATGTTAATGACGAACTTATAACGGAAACAAACAACAATGGAGGCATTAATGGTGGAATCTCAAACGGAATGCCAATTGTGTTTAGAGTAGCAGTTAAACCGACTCCAACAATTAAGAAATTACAAAAAACTGTCAATTATAAAGATCAAGAAAATATTTTTTATAAGTTTAAAGGCCGGCATGATCCAAGCATTATCTTGAGAATTCCGGTAATTATAGAATCAGTTACAGCCATTTGTTTATTAAACTTACTTTTATAACTTCATGAATGATATTAAAGACATTAGAGAGAAAATAAACGAAATAGACAGCGAATTAACAAAACTTTATGAGAAAAGAATGGACTTAGTTAAAGATGTCGCTGAATATAAGAAATTAAATAATAAGCCAATCTATAATCCAGATAGAGAGGCTGAAGTTATAAGTCAAAATCTTAAATTTTTAAGTAATCAGGATTTAGCAGATTATTATAAAGAATTCATTCAGTTATTAATGGACCAAAGTAAAGAAATTCAAGAACAGTTGATACAGGAATCATGAGAGAGTTTTTAGTTGCCATTCAATCGCACATCACACTCATTACGATTATTGAAATAGTTATTCTAACCTTCTTTTTTTACCAGATTCAAAAATGGATCGCAGGAACTCAAGCTGAAAAGGTAATAAAGGGGTTAGTTGTCTTATTGTTCCTCTTACCTGTAAGTGATTTTTTTGGACTGACAACTTTAAGCTATCTACTTAGAAACATGTATACTTGGATCTTCTTTATTATTATTGTTGTTTGCCAACCGGAACTTAGGACAGCACTTGAGCAGATCGGTAATTCGTCCTTGATAAATGGCGGATTGTTTCGAAACAGTACTATACGGAAAATAGAAGATACAATTAATACTGTTGTTAGTGCAGTAGAAATTTTCGCTAATACAGATACTGGAGCTTTAATTGTCTGTACAAAAGGAGTTGGGTTAAAGGATATTGAGGAATCCGGAACTATCTTGGATGCTCAAGTATCTCTAAATCTAATTTTAAATATTTTCTTTGATAAATCTCCATTACATGATGGAGCTGTCATTATCGATATTGACAAAAATTTAATAGAAGCAGCTGGTTGTGTTCTACCATTAACGGAAAGAAAGAACCTACCAACAGTTTTTGGAACGAGACATAGAGCAGGAATTGGAATTGCTGAAAAATCTGATGCTTTAACTATTATTGTTTCAGAGGAAACTGGGAATATAACATTAACACAGAACAAAATGTATCGACCAGAAGTTAGCTTAGAGGAATTAAAGAAAGAATTGTATTCCCAATTTGTTAAGCCCTATGAAAATGAACCTACATTTACGTTTAAAAGTTTTAAGAACTTAAACAAAAATACAGGTAACAATGAATAAGAATTTAACATTAAAACAATACGTTCTTCGCTTAATTATTTCTTTAGTTTTAGCAATACTGGTTTGGTACAGTATTAGTGGCAGATCAAATAATATAATCACGAGAGAGATTACAAATATTCCTGTTACAGTTTCTAATGAGAGTTCGTTGAAGGAAAAGGGTCTAATAATCAATAATAATATTCAGTATTATGTCAACTTAGAAATAAGAGGTACTGAAGCAAGTCTTGATTCTATAGACGAGGACGACTTAGTTGCCACGATCAACTTAGCTGATATTAATAGTGACGGTGCTCAGAGTTTACCAGTTGTTATTGAAGGACTTAATAATTCTGTTATTTTAGATCAAACAACACCGAGTAATATTCAGATAGAGGTTAATGAGATAAAAGATAAGGAATTTACTCCTGATATTATTGCTCAAGGTAAACCAGCTGATAATTATTCTGTTGTTGCTACTAAAACTTCAGAGAAGGTTAAAGTTGATGGTCCAAATGACCAGATTGATAAAATCAGCAGAATTTCTGGAGTTGTAAGTGTTGATGGAATTACTCAGACAAGTTATCAATATGTAGATCTGAACGCTTATGACGAAGATGGAAACCTAATCGAAAATATAACGGTTAATCCAAAAACTGTTCATGTTGAAGTTGAAATTGGAATCACGAAGCAGGTTCAAGTAGATAGTCCTGAAATAACGAACTTAACAACAGCCGAATATGAAGTAACTAAAACTGAAGTTAATCCAGCAACGGTAACAATAGCAGGTGAACAGGATGTGATCAACGCTACTAACTCTATAAAAACAGCTCCAATATCGATCACAGATACCAAACAGGATAAAACTTATTCAATCAATACTGATCTTATTGTTCCTGATGGAATAAGTATTGTTGGAAATACATCTGAAGTGTCTGTTGATGTCTATATTGAGCGTATTAATAACAAAAATATTAATGTTAGTGATATTAACGTTAATGGTTTAGGTAGCAATTTGGAAGTTCAAAAAATCGATCCTGGTAGTCTCAATGTTTCCGTTTCAGGTACAAGTTCAAAGTTGAGCAAAGTTGATTCCTCTAACGTGAAAGCCAGTATAGATGTTTCCGGGATGGGTGAAGGAACGTATAAAGTCCCGGTCAATATAAACTTGGAAGGTGTTACGGTTAATACAATTAATCCACCTACCGTTAGTGTTGTAATTAACAAGAAGGCTTAAAATGAGTGAAGATAAGCATATAAAACATCTAATAGAGATGACTCCAAAGGAAAGATTTGCAATTATTGATAGAGCAAGTAATATCAATATTATTTCCAATCTCATAATAGGTGTTGTAAAAATCATTATCGCAGTCGTATCAGGATCTATCGCTATAGCTGGAGACTCAGTTATAAACTTAGGTGATACTATTGCGGCTATATTTACCAGGATAGGTGACAAACTCAGTTTAAAGAGTCCTACAAAAAAACATCCATTTGGACTTGGAAGAGTTGAGTATTTAGCAGTTATTATTGCTGCTTTTGTCATGATCTTTGTCAGTGGGATCTTAGTAACGATCTCAATTGAACATATAATCCATCCAGTTAAAGTTGAAGTTAATGGCTTTGAATATTTTATAATTTTCCTAATTGTTGTTAGTAAATTTTACTTATGGCGGTACAATACTGAAAAGTCAGAAGAGACAATGAGTGGAGAATTAGAAGCGGTAGCCCATGATGCATTAATAGATGCTATTGGAACCTCAATTGTTATCATTCTAATTTTTTTAGATCACTTTGTTTCGCTTGAACTTGATGGTTATGTTTCATTAGGAGTTGCAGTTTCAATTATTATTTCAAACTGTATCGATATTTATAAGACTATAAATTTAATGCTTGGAACAAGACCAAGTCATTTGATTATAGAAGAAATTAAAAAAACTGCTATGAGTATTCCTGATGTTGAAAATGTTAGAAATATTATCATCCATTCATATGGATATAAAGTTCACTTTGGCTCTATGGATTTAGATTTACCAGCAACTATGGACTGTTTAGAAGTAAGTAAGAAGTTAAAGGAACTAGATACTGAGTTAATGGAAAAATATAATATAGCGTTTACTTATGGAATTTCGGCAGATTCCGAGAAATATAAGAAGGGTGCATAAGCGCACCCTTTTGTTTTATCTATTTTCTCTAGTACTTTCTGAATTTTCTTGGAAGTTATTTGAACTCTTGGAGTTTTCCCTATTAAGAGCTCCTTCAGATGGTTTTGAGTTCATCTCATTATTTTTATCAATAACTTCTTGTGGATTTACTGAAGCTGCTTCTTCATCAGTTAGAGGTCTATCTAGCTTATCAATTAAGTCAGGATAGTTCTTTTCAATGGATGATAGAACAGATAATCTATACTGTTTAGCTATACCTAAGTTTGTATCTAGTGAACTCTTAAATAAAGCATTTCCAGTATTTACATAGTTTCTACCATAGTAAGCTGCAGTGATAATTGATTCATTAAAGAAGTAGACTTCCTGATATAACCTATCATCATCTTCATTAACTTCATAATCATTTAGAGTTGTTTCCATATCTGTAGCTTCTGTTTCAATATTACCCCATTGATCGGCAGTAACACCATCAGTTCCTTTATTAGCTAATTCGACAGCTTCCTGGTAATAATTATCAATTTCGTTATAATAAGCAACTATTCCAGATAGTTCCTCTTGTTTTTGATGTTGTTGAAAAAATACAGTTGCTAAGTAGATTAGTAAACAAGCTACAACTGCTATGATAATTCCACCTGAAATGAGCATAGCTTTACGGGAAATACTAAATTCTTTACCAAAGATCTTAAAATTTCTCTTTTCAGGTCTATTGTTTTGGACAATTCCAGTCCCCTTTTCATTAAAGTTAATTTCTGAAACACTACTTGCATCTTCTGGAGCTGGTAAAGCGGCTGCTTCTGAAGTTGTAAATACAACTTGTTCAGGTGCTTCATTTTCTACAGGAATTAAATCATTTTGAACAACGTCTGGGAGTTGAGGTTCTTCTTCAATTTCTTCAACTTCTGAAACTTCTAATTCTTTATCATTAGCTTCAATATTATCCTCGTCGACAAATTTTTCAGTTTCAAAAACTCTATCGATTTGTTCTTCATTTAATAATTCAGAAAATGATGAATATAAAGCATCTTCAATGACTTCAGCACCTTCATTATCTTTAGCATGAAGGGTATAGGTTTCATCTTTTATATTTAAGTTTATTTTATTTCCTTCAGTATTAACTGAATCAATTTCAGTAATATCTATTTCTGAAGGTATATTTTCGTTTTCTGGGTAGGAAATCAGGCGATTCTTGTCTGATACAAAAAAAACGGTTGGATTTTCGTTCTCTTGTTCATTAACAAAAAAACCAGTTAGAAAGTTTTCATTTTCATTGAGCTTTTTAAATATATTGTCTAAACTTTCAATAATTTCATCTTCTGACAAATCCGTTTGGATTAGATTATAATTGTTCAGAAAATCATATAACTCTTTATTATTAGAGTCACTCATTCGGTCCTCCTCAATTTCATCGCTTAACGAATTAGGATTTTAACATAATTAAAACAAAAATACTTGCAATTCAAGTATTATTGTTGAGTATCCGTTTATTATTTTTATTGTTATGTTGATATTAAGTTTAACTGACTAACTTAATATTAATTTAAATTTTCAAAGAATAAACTAATTAAATTGGAGGAATAAGAAGTTTTAAGGTTTCTATCAAAATTTTTAGCGAAAGTTCTTGACATTTATGAGGAAACTTTATAAAATATAAAATTCAGATGAGTGATCAAAAAAGAGTTATTGCAAATAATAAAAAAGCGTTTCATGATTATTTTATTGAAGATCGCTTTGAAGCTGGAATTGAACTTAAGGGTACAGAAGTTAAATCATTAAGAAAAGGTCGTGCAAGCATAAAAGAAGCTTATGTAGATATTCGTAATGGAGAAGCATTTGTTTATGAAATGCATATCCCACCATATGAAAATGGTAATATCTATAACGTTGAGCCAAAAAGGACTCGTAAACTTTTACTCCATAAAAAAGAAATTAACCGTTTAATGGGTTTAAAAGAAAGAAAGGGGTATACAATAGTACCTCTATCTATATACTTTAAAAATGGAAAAGCTAAGTTAGAAATAGCATCAGCTAAAGGAAAAAAAGTTTATGATAAGAGACAAGCTTTAAAAGAAAAAGCAATTAAGCGTGATATCCAAAGAAATGTTAGATATTAAAATGGGGACGTAATGGTTTCGACAGGGATAATAAAGTAGGATAAGCGAGTCGATGTGCAATCATCGTTAAACAATGCACTTAAATATAATTGCAAACAATAATGAAAATACATTAGCATTAGCTGCTTAATCAGTTATTACTAATTTACGAATAAATATAATTAAACTTCTGTAACTTTTATCCGGGTTACAGAGTATCAAATGGATATAGATTATGTTTCTTTGTTCTGAGAGATTCGTAATTGAAATTATGTCAGAAACTACGCTCGTAGAAAGTCCTGTGGAGTTGTTTTTGGACGTGGGTTCGACTCCCACCGTCTCCACCATTTTAAAGGTTTTAATGAAAGTTAAGCTATTATAGTTTAATTTTCGTTAAAACCTTTTTTTGTTTGATAAAATTAGTTTGAATTCATATTTATATAGTAATTGATAATTTATTTCAATATTATTTATATCTTAAAGATTTCGAAACAATTTTGTTTAATTCAGAAACTAATTTGGTATATAAATATTAAACAGATTTTTGGTAACTAATATTTGTTTGAAATATTAAAATTCATCTATAAGGAGATTATAATGTTAACATCTGACCAATTAACAACACTTAGAAGAAATATCTTTCATGAATTGCAAGAAAATATTGAAAATCAAGATATTGATTTCTTAGAAGCAGTATCTTCAGCAATTACTTTTGGTATTCAAGAATATGAAAATTTATTACAAGAAATTGAAGAAGAAGGTTATTAATTGTGCTTAAGATTTAGTTTAAAAAATTATTAAAACAGTGATAATTTGAACTATTCAAAATTGATAAATAATAAGTCTACTAAACTCCAATTAGGAATATGTCTTAATTGGAGTTATTTTTTTATTTTAGAATAAATTATTCAGTTTTTACAAATAGAAATAACCCATTTTAGTACTTTTAAATATCCAATTTGAATTATTCTAATTTAAATGGATAAAAATTTTATTTATTACCTCTAGGTTACAATAACTATAGTTAAAGTAACGTTGTATAATTGAATTAAATATGATCATTTAAAAGATAGGACAAAAAGTGAATTAAACAAAAATTCA
Source organism: uncultured Eubacteriaceae bacterium (assembly GCA_947625585.1). Taxonomy (GTDB): domain Bacteria; phylum Bacillota; class Clostridia; order Eubacteriales; family Eubacteriaceae; genus CANRHG01. The sequence continues at coordinate 89 of CANQOZ010000026.1, read as the reverse complement.
TTAGATTATTTTAAATATATCTTTATCTTCTAAGAGGAGGTTGGAGAAAATGGAAAAAGATAATATGAAAAAGGATTTCAATATGAAGT